>JBBSDR010000604.1:0-5218 GCA_038240465.1 Gemmatales bacterium | reverse complement strand
CCACATCATCTCCGTGCGCCGTGCCTTCTGCCTGCTGGCGAAGGACCTGGCCGAGGTCGTGAGTTGCGAGGATGGCCAGTACGCCACCTACGATTTCGAGACCTGGCGAGAGGTGAGCGAGTTCCGCGCTCAGAATTTCCGCAAGGAAGACGACGACTGGGTGCGGACCACGAGTACCGCGATTCAGGTGCCGCGCATCATCCGCCTGATGGGCTACGATCGGCTGCCCAAGCAGACGGTGAAGTTCAACCGCCGCAACATCTTCGCCCGGGACAACAACCAGTGCCAGTATTGCGGGAAGAAGTTCCCGACGAGTGAGTTGAGCCTGGATCACGTCGTCCCGCGCAGCCAGGGAGGCCAGACGACCTGGGAGAACATCGTCTGCGCCTGCGTGGCCTGCAACGTGCGAAAGGGTGGCCGAACGCCGCGCGAGGCCAACATGCACCTGATCCGCAAGCCGGAAAAGCCGAAGCGCAGCCCGATGCTCAACCTCAAGCTGACCAACAGCAAGTACCAGTCGTGGAAGAGCTTCCTCGACAACGCTTACTGGTCGGTCGAGTTGACGTAGAGATAAGAGGCGACCCTCGGGACGGACGGCGGAATAACGTGTTGCCGCTTGCGGCTTAGCGGACTGCCCGCTAAGCCGCAAGCGGCAAGAAAGAGTCCTCATCCATTCACTGCCAACTGCACGACAACCACGACGAACAGGCCGATGCTGATGATGGCGTTGACCTGGAAGAACGCCTTGTTGACGCGACTCAGATCGTCCGGCCGAACCAGCGAATGCTCGTAGCCGATCAGCAATCCCACCAGCCCGACTCCCGTCAGATAGATCACTCCCAGGTACGGCTTCGCGGCCCAGAACAGGCCGATCAGCAGCAGCACCATGAGCAGATGACACACCATCGCAAGGCGTAGGCTGAGGGCGATACCCAGCGTCGAGGGTACGCTCTTCAGTTTCGCTTGCCGATCGTGTTCGGCATCCTGACAGGCATAAAGGATGTCGAAGCCCGCCACCCAGAAAAACACCGCCAACCCGAGGACGACCGGTGTGGCCAGATCGACAGGGCCGCGCAGGGCGATCCAGGCAGACACGGGAGCGAGAAAGAGCGAGGCGCCGAGCCAGAAGTGAGCGAGACTCGTGAATCGCTTGGTGAACGAGTAGGCGCAGATGAAGACGAGGACGGGACCGGACAGCCACAGCGGCCACCAGTTATCGGCCGTCACAATGAAGAGGAGCGTCGAGGCGACGAAGCCGGCGACGCAGACGAGGGTGAAGGTCCAGACGACGGCGGGGGAGAGCAGGCCGGCGGGCAGATGACGGCTGGCGGTGCGCGGATTGACGGCGTCAAGGCGGCGATCCGCCAGGCGATTGAAGGCCATGGCGGCGCTGCGCGCGAAGATCATGCACAGGAGAATGCCGAGCAAGTCGAGCGGATGGAATGCCCGTTCCTGCCAGGCGATGGCGGCGCTGGACAGGGCGAAGGGCAGCGCGAAGACGGTATGGCTGAAGCGAACCAGTTCCAGCAGCGAACGCAGACGGCCGAGCATGGTCGAGGAACCTCTTCGCCGCTTGCGGCTGGACGGGGACCTTGCACAAGTACCCCTCGCTTGCGCTTCGGGCTGGTAATGTATCAACCGTCCGGCTCGGTATTCCAATAACGAATTGGTCTCATACCCAACGCAAAGCGCCAATTCCTCCGCGTTCAGGGGACCGTACTGAGCAGGTACAGAACGATCTCTTTTGTCCGGTCGCGCTGCAAGATACAGCCGAGTGTGGCGCGCAATTCGTTCTCGTCCTTGATGTCCGGGTATTGATCTCCCTCCGGAGTAGCCGCCACGGCGGGCCAGGGTCCGTGAACTGGGGTTGTCACGCGAAACAGGAGGATCATGTAACCGGACTTGGCAACGCGCAGGTAACAGTTGTATCGGATGTCCGCGATGACGCCAGAAGCGCCAATGCCAACGATATCGACGTAGAATTCGAGCCTCCCATTCGTCTGAGCATCAATGTCACCGGCTGCATCGACCAGCATCTCGCGCATTCCACGCGCAGAGGTCACGCCGGAGAGATCAGGCCACAGGCTGATCGACATGGAACCGCCCCTTTTCATCACAGATTCCAGTGAAAAACCACAGGCAGATGGTCCGAGGCTGTCTGAGAGTCTGGTATTCCCGCGGTATCGAGGAGTTTGATACCGCCAATTTCAATGAGAATTCGGAGTTGATCCTCGGGAAAACGGCCCGCCTCATTGGGCCGCAGCACAACTTGATCCAGCATGTGCCAGATGAGTTCGTGGCCTCGGTTCCCGATCCAGTAGTGGGTTGCGAGGCCCGCTTCGAGCGGCGCCTGCTGGCCGAATGCTCGCCACATGGGGTTGTAGAAAAAATCTGTCGCTCTCCCTCCCTCTCGGACCTGGCGACTCGTTCTGTTCTCGACAGTTCGCACCCCGATAGCATGCAGACCATCTGACGCCGCCATTGCCGACTCGAAGGGTTGAGCGTTGAAATCGCCGGCGATGATAGTATGTCGGTGGTTGCGGACCTCCTCCCGGCGGCGTACTGCATCGGCCACTCGGCGAAAGAATACTCTCCGGGTACTGTCATCATAGTTGCGGCGGTCCAGACCGTGAAGCAGGACAATCAACCCCTCTTGTCCTGAAGGCGGCACCCATTTCCACATACCGGCTCGCTGGCCCAGTCGATACCGCAATCGGCGAAATTTATGCGTCGAACGCACAAATACCCCGAATCTGTTTGAAGACGAGCGCTTCGTCAAACCGTCCGCCTGAAGCAGACCAGGGAGTTGACTGACTCCGAATGCATACTCCACCAGAAACACGACATCAATCGTATGCAGGCGGACGAGGCTTTGCACGAGGCCATCCAGAGGCTTCTTCTGGACATTCCAAAGCAGGAATGCTGCCATTATCGCCTGACCTCCGTGCAACTGCCTCGATCTCGGCTGAGCAACCTGTTGGACCTGGGCCTGCAACCCGAAATACTCCAGCCAGGGTTTGATCTTACGTCCCTGCCGACTTCCCTCGCAAGACCCAAGCAACCTTTCTCTCGCACCTGTCCGGCGAGAGGTGTCCTCAGGGATTCTCTTCCTGCGGCGGCAAGCTCGGCATCCGGTTGCGCATGCGATAGAGCCGAATCAGCGCCCGATCCATCATCCGCTCGCCCGCTCCGACTTCCGCCGGCGATACCGGAGCATCCGCGCCGTAGCCGCCCTCCGCCGCCGCCTCGATCGTCGGGAAATACTGCTGATAATCGTTGCAGTACCCCAGGAACACGACGTGATCCAGCCGGGCGCGCCGCTTCAAGTTGAGCGCGTGGGTGCAGAAGAACTCGCCGGAGACGCCGACGAAAGCGATGCGGCCGTCGAGCAGCAGCGTCGTCAGCCGGGGCTTCACGCCGTCGCGATACTCCTTCACATAGAAGTCCACCAGCTCGGGGAAGAACGCCGACGAGAACGCCAACTGCACCGCCAGATTGCTCAGATCGATGCGGCTTGTGAAGGTGAACTCCTCCTCATGGACCTGCAACGTCCCTTTCTTGAGCGCCTCGCAACGGACCTTCTTGACCAGCGCCATCACCTCCTGTCCGAGCGCCTTGCCGAAGGCGTCGGCGTCGCGGCCCTTGGCTGAATCCGGCGATAGATCGCCCGCCGCTCCCTGAAGGAACAGGCACGGCGCGGACGTCTCCTTCTCGACCAGGGCGGCCATCGCTCCGGGCCAGTCCGCCGAGAACTCGAACAGCGTCGCCGGCAGCATCGTCGGATGCGCCGCGAAGTTGACCGCATGCGCAATCGGCTTGCCGTCACCGTCCTCGACACGCAGCAGCAGCAACTCGCGATCCAGCGGCTTGTCGGGCAGTTTCGTGTGCCGATTGCGGTTGAAGGCAATCTCCTTCGAGACAATGCCAAGACGGGCCGGCTTCAGGGCCTTCGTCGCCGCGACGATGACGTCGCCGAGTTTCTTCTCCAACGCGCGGACATACGGCGCCTTCGGAGTCGGCCAGGTTTCCAGTTCGAGGACCGGCCCATGATGCGTGTGCGAGGCGACAAGGAAAATGGTGTCGATGCCGGCGTCCTTCTTGACGCGAGCGCGGATGGCGGCAGTCGAGTGGCGCGTCGGCGCGCGGCCGAGATCGAGGCTGACCAGGGCGAACCGCTGCTTGTCGATTTCCAGAACGAGAGCGCGAGCGTGCAGCGGGTCGCGGACGCCTGTGCAGGGCCGGGCGCGGCGAGCGGCGTAGCCCCACATCGGATGGCCGATCGGCGGCGTGATGTCGATCTTCGCCGCGCCCGCACGCAGGTCAGCGGCGCTGGTTTGACCAACGAGAAGCAATACGAGCAGACAGGTTCGCATGAGCGTTCGTCTGGTAAAGGCGGGCGAATTGTGGTACTTGTGCAGACTGCGTTTCCGGTCGTCCAGAACAGGAGCCATGTATGTTGCTGCGTCCGGCGATTCCACAAGACACGCCAAGCCTGACCGCTCTCGCCGACGCCACCGGCGTCTTCAAGCCGATGGAGATCGACGCTCTCCGCGAGGTCCTCGACGACTTCCACGCCGTCGAATACACCAACGGCCATTTCGCCGTCGTGGGGGAGGACAATGGCCGAATCGTCGGCTTCGCGTACTACGCGCCGGCCTACATGACCGAACACTCCTGGTATCTCTACTGGATCGCCGTCGATCAGACGCTCCACGGCAAGGGCTACGGAGGTCAAATCCTCGGCAAGGTTGAGGAACACATCCAGTCCCTGAACGGACGCATGCTGTTCATCGAGACGTCCTCGCTGAAGCACTACGAGGCGACGCGGCAATTCTATCTGAAGAAGGGATACGAGTTGACCGGCGTGCTGAAGGAATTCTACGCCGATGGCGACGACATGGTCGTCTTCCGCAAACGCCTGTGAATGTCTCGCCGCTCGCCTCCCCTCGCTATGATGAACAGGACCACCCTCCACGATTCCTCAGCCGGGTCCGACCATGAGTGCCACGCTCGACCCAAAGGTCCTCAAGCAGCACGTCGATGACTTTCAAGCCCGACGCGGTCTGTGCGAGGAATTCACCGAGTTCCTCGGTAAGGAGTTTCGCCGCGCCCTCAAGGCCCTCGGCATCGAGTCGGACGTCAAGACGCGCACCAAGGACGTACCCAGTTTCGCGGAGAAAGTGCTGCGGAAGAAGTATCACCAGCCCTTCGAGCAGAT
>JBBSDR010000603.1:0-5220 GCA_038240465.1 Gemmatales bacterium | reverse complement strand
TCAGCTCATGATCGCTCTCGCCGATCTGGAGAAGGAAATGAAGCAAGCCGCACGCGCCCTGGAATTCGAGCGCGCTGCCGAACTGCGCGATGAGGTCGGACGTCTTAAGAAGCTGCTGCCCGCCGGCAGCCGGAAGGTCGCCTGCCGCTGCTTCTTGTCGGCATTGACCGCCAGCAGATACAGTTCGCCATCGGCCGTCTTCCGGGTCGCGCTTTCGATGCCATCGTCGCTGTTGGTCATCCGTTCGGCAGGCTTCGCCGGGGGCAGGACGAAGATGCTGCTGGCCTGCGTCAATTCCTTGAAGAAGCCGCGATGCCGATCCCAGAACTGACGGTTGAGCGCGAGGCACTTCTCGAACTCGGCCTTGTGTTTCTCCGGCTCCTTCGACGTGGGCGCGATGCCGGCCGCGGGGCTATGTTTGGTGCAGTGGAACTGGCCGTAATAGAAGAGGCCGCGCGTCCCATGTATGACGGCCTGGTAGGCCATGAATCGGCTTTCGGTCACGGTCGGATAGCCATGTTCTCCGTCCTTGACAGGGTCCCAGGCCCAGCCTTGCAGCACCATGAGGAGGGGCCGATCGCCGTGGCCTTTGCGCAGCGCCGCGACGTAATCGCGGATTTGCGTGATGTCGTGGTTGGGCAGTTTGCCGTAGGCGCGCTCGCGCGGGATGGGATAGAGATCGGTGCCGAAAATGTCGCCGATGCCCTTCCACTCGCCGAAGCGTTCCGGCACTCCCAGCCACTCGACGACGAGCGTGGGGTGATCGGGGTCCGCGCGTTTGACGAGCTGATAGCCCTTGCGCGAGGCATCGACGGAGACCTTGTTGTAGATCGGCTCATCCTGGAACTCCCAGAACAGCAGGGCCGGATGACGCCGCAGTTGCCGCACTTGTTCAACGACGGCGTTCTCGACTTCGGCGGAATCGATGGCGAAGCCGTTATGGCCGCGAACCCAGACCTTGAGGCCGAGCTTGTGCGCAAGGTCGAGTTCCGTCTTCCAGGATGGCGTACCGTAGCGATAGTAGCCGAGGGTGTTGAAGCCGTAATCGCGCAGTTCCGCAAGCTGCTTGCCCGAGGTGTCGTCGAACTCCTCCCCGCAGTAATACAGCCCGATCGGAAAGAAGGGCCGTTCGCCGACGAGGACGGTGTGGTCATCGCGGAACCCGACCTTGTGTTCCTGCGCCGGAAGCGCCTCGGACAGCAGTGCGAGGATGAGGAACGCCATCAGAGGAACAGGAGCCATGACCGCGCCTTTCGCGAAACGAGTTGAAAAGTTAATGCCCAGACCGTAGCACGATTCGCGCGCCTCTGTTAGTCTGAAATCGCCTTGCTTCCAGACAGGACTCCCCGAGTGACGCCCCATGAGCAATCCTCCGGCCACTCTGAAAGCGTTCGTTTCCTCCACCTTCACCGATCTGAAGGACCATCGCGCCCGCGCCATCGCGGCGCTGCGCCGAAGTGGGTTCCATGTCGATCCGATGGAGGACTGGGACGCGAATAGCAACGAGCCGTCCCGATTCTGCCTCGAACGGCTCGATGGTTGCGATTTGTGTATCCTTCTCGTCGCCTTTCGCAAGGGTTTCGTCCCCCAGGGACAGACATGCAGTATCACGCAGATGGAGTACGACGAGGCCCGAAAGCGAGGCATTCCTGTACTCGTCTTTATGCTCGACGATGATGCCCCCTGGCCGCGCCGCTTCGACGAGATGCAGAGCGATCCGGGTATTCGGAAATGGCGTGAGCAACTGATGCTGGCACGCGGCGTCGGAAAATTCGGTTTGGCGGCGGATTCTCTTGACGTCATGCCCGCCGTCACACGCTGGATGCAGAAACGCGGCTCCTCTGCTCCCTCGCCACCGCTGCCGACATCGCCCTTCGATTTCACGTCATTCCTCGAACAGAAGCGGCAGGGCTTCGTCGGCCGGGAATGGCTGTTCGAGGAAATCGAACAGTGGCGGACGCAGCAGAAGGAGAGGTCGCTGCTGATCGTCGGCGATCCCGGCATCGGCAAGTCCGCCATCGTTGCCGAGTTGATTCATCGCAATGCCGGCGGCGTGATGCTGGCCTATCACTGCTGCCGGGCCGACGAGCGCTCGACCCTGGAGCCAGGAAAGGTCGTGCAAGCGCTGGCGGCCCAGATCGCGGCACGGATACCGGAGTACGCCGCGTGTTTGCGCGAACCCGGGGTGGCCGAGGCGATCGGCGAAGCGAACTGCAACAGCGATCCAGTCAACGCCTACAGCAAGGGTCTGCTCGCGCCGCTGTCACGCCTGAGGGTGCCTTCTGCCGGGGTCTGCTACCTGATCTTCGACGCCCTCGATGAGACGCTCGATGCGGCAGTGCGAGGATTGCCGCTGGTCCAGATGCTGACGCACCGATTGAACGAGTTGCCGTCGTGGCTGCGGATCGTGGCGACGACTCGGCGCGAGGAGGCTGTGCTGCGCCGACTGAAAGGGCTGCGGGCTGTTGAGCTGTACGCTCAGCAAGAGCGCAACCGAGATGACCTTCGCCGGTGCATCAAGGCATACGGGATAACGGGTCCCCTGGCGCGGGTGCTTGAGACAAAGAGTGAGGGCAATTTTTTGTACCTCAGCCATGCACTGGCCGAGACGAGGGGTGCGGCAGACCCAGTGAACTGCGTGAAGCAGATGCCGCGTGGTTTGGAAGGGATCTACCTGTATTTCTTCGAGCGGCGCTTTTCGGGCGAGAACGGCTACGAGAAGACGAGGAGTGTCCTGCAAGTGATCGTTGGCGCGCAAGAACCGCTGAGCGAGAAGCAGTTGGCGACGGCGACGGTCCTGGACGAGGAGGACGAATTGCCGTCGGTGCTGGGCGGCTTGTCATCGTTCCTGGTGAAGCGGCTGGCGTCGGATGGCGGCGAGGGCTGGACGCTGTATCACAAGTCGCTGTCGGACTGGCTGACCGACACGCGAACGTGCGGCCCGCTGCATTATGCGAGTCCGAAGAAGGGCCGGCAGCGTCTGGCGGACTGGTGCCTGGCCGAGTATCGCCGGGGCGTGGGCCGAATGGATGGCTACGCGCTGCGTCATCTGCCGGGACACCTGATCGAAACGGAGCGCTGGGACGATCTGGCGACCGTGCTGACCGATCTGTTCTACCTGGAGACAAGGGCGGAAGCGGGATACATCTTCGCACTCGCGGCGGATTTCACGGCTGCCGTTGCCGCCATGCCGCGCGAGCATGAGTGGCATCGGCGGCTCGGACTGCTGGAGCAAGCGATTCGGTTGGACATCCATTTCCTGGCACGTCATCCATCGACGTTGTTTCAGTCCCTGTGGAACCGCTGCTGGTGGTATGACTGTGCTGCCGCGGCCGGGTATTATCGTCTCCAGGAGCAGAAGGCTTCGCATCCGTGGGAGGCGACGGGACCGAAGTTGTCCGCATTGCTGGATCAGTGGCGCGAGCGCAAGGGCGTCGCGACACCAGGCTTCTTGTGGGTGCGGTCATTGCGTCCGCCGCAACATCACCTGGGAACCGCCCTCCGGCAACGCTTTCGCGGACAAGGGGATTGGGTGACGAGCGTGGCCATCTCGCCAGATGGCCGCCGTCTGGCCTCGGGGTCGAGCGACCACACCGTGTGGCTCTGGGACCTGGAGACAGGAACTCAGTTGCTCTGTCTCAACGGACATTCGGACGCCGTGACCAGTGTGTCGTTCGCGTCAGACGGCCTGCGGTTGGCCTCGGGATCACGGGACAAGACGGTGCGACTATGGGAGTTGGAGACGGGGAGCGAGTTGTTCTGCCTCAAAACACACACAGACTGGGTGAATAGTGTAGCGTTCAGGCCGGACGGGCAGTGCCTGGCCTCGGGGTCAAGGGACAAGACCGTGCGGGTGTGGGATCTCGAGACACGATCTGAAATGCACTGTCTCAGGGGACACACCGACGGTGTCAATAGTGTCTCCTTTACGCCGGATGGATGCGGCCTGGTGTCGGGTTCATGGGATAACACCATTCTGATCTGGAACTTGCAAACGGCGACTCCGTTGCACTGTCTCCAGGGGCACCAGGGCGGGGTGAATAGCGTGTCCGTCGCGGAAGATGGGCGACGTCTGGCTTCGGGGTCAAAAGACAAAACCGTGCGGATCTGGGACATTCAGACAGGAACCGAATTGCTCTGCCTGAAGCGACACGATGACGGCGTGAATAGTGTGTCGTTCACACCAGACGGTCGGCGTCTCGCCTCCGGGTCTTTCGACAAAACGGTGCGGCTCTGGGATCCGGAAACGGGAACCCAGTTGCTTTGCCTCAGGGGACACAATGCCAAGGTGAATAGCGTTTCGTTCTCGCCGGATGGCCGTCGATTGGCATCGGGATCTTCTGACAAGAGCGTGGCGATCTGGGATTTGGAGAGAGGATCCGAACTGCGCTCCCTCAAGGGGCATGATGACAAGGTCACTGGAGTATCGTTCGCGCCGGACGGTCTCCGCCTGGCCTCCGGATCTTACGACAAAACGGTAAGGGTCTGGGATTTGGGAACAGGAACTGAACTGTTCTGTCTCAAGGGACACGACGGCGGAGTGCGTAGTGTGTTGTTCGCTCCGAATGGCCGGCTGATCTCGGGAGCAGAGGACGGTACGGTACGGATCTGGGAGGCAGAGAAGGGGACCCAATTGCATTGTCTGGAGGGACACACAAATACGGTGAACAGCATATCGGCCGCTCCGGACGGGTGTCGCCTGGCCTCCGCATCATCTGACGGGACGGTGCGGATCTGGAATCTCGAGACGGGAGCCGAACTACTCTGCCTCAAGGGACACGAGGACGGAGTGAAGAGCGCCTCGTTCTCACCGGATGGTCGCTGCCTGGCTTCCGCGTCCTGGGATGGGACCGTGCGGCACTGGAGCATGGACAGCGGCGAATGTCTGAAGATCTCGAGGGATCGGACCGACCTGACCGCGTTCGTCTCGTCTCCACCCACCTCGCGCTGGCGTGCCGTCACTCAAGCCCTGGAGACGGTCATCGAGGACACAATCGACAAAATGGACTTGGCCTGGTTTCCCAGTGTGGCGGACGAGATCGCCGCACATCCCTGGGGCCGCATGTGGGGCTTTGGCGCCGGGAATAACATCCGCCTCTTCGCTCTGGAAGGCCCTAACGTCAACTCGCCGCCCGCAGGCCAGAAGTAAGGGCGAGCGGCACGGCGTAAGCGTGCCGGTGAATCGAAAGAACCGGCACGCTTACGCCGTGCCGCTGAATC
>JBBSDR010000602.1:0-5228 GCA_038240465.1 Gemmatales bacterium | reverse complement strand
CGATCACCGGCACGCTTACGCCGTGCCGCTCGCCCGCGATCACCGGCACGCTTACGCCGTGCCGCTCGCCTCGTTACTGTTCCATCACTTCAGTTGTCTTCTTATCCGCCATTTCGTTGATCTTGTCCTCGAAGGACTTGAGCAACCCCTGGACCTGTTCCTTGGCCTGGTCGCGCTCGTCCTCGGTCATCTCGCCGCCCTTTTCCGCGACATCGACGTGCTTGTTGGCGTCGCGGCGAATGTTGCGGCAGGCGACTTTCGAGTCCTCCGACGACGTCTTGATGCGCTGGACGAGCTTCTTGCGCTGCTCGCCCGACATGGGCGGCACTGTCAGCCGGATCATCTTGCCGTCGTTGTTCGGCGACATGCCCAGGTCGCTCGAGCGAATGCCCTTCTCGATGTCCTTCAACGTCGTCGGATCGAAAGGCCGGATCACGATCGACTGCGGATCGGGCGTGCTGATCTGGGCCAACTGCTTCAACTGCATCTGCGAACCATACGCCTCGACGCGCAGACTATCGACGAGGGCCGGCGTCGCCCGTCCGGTCCGCAGGCCGCGCAGTTCGTCGCGGAAGACGTTGATCGCCTTCTCCATGCGCTCTTCGGCGTCCATCAGGATTTCATCGCTTGTCATGTGTAACCTCACTGTTCCCGGCAACTCAGTGTCCGCTGACGAGAGTACCGATCGGATGGCCGGCGATGGCCCGTTCGATGTTGCCTTCCTTCTTGTAGTTGAATACCAGGATGGGCAGTTTCGCCTCCCGGCACATCGTGACGGCGGCAGCGTCCATCACGCCGAGACTGTCGCGAATCATCTTGTCGTAGGTCAACTTATCGTACAGGATGGCATGGGCGTTCTTCTCCGGGTCGTCGGAATAGATGCCATCGACGCGCGTGGCCTTGAGCAGGATCTCCCCTTCGAGTTCGCGCGACCGCAGTGCGGCGGCGGTGTCGGTGGTGACGAACGGACTGCCGGTGCCGCCCGCGAGGATGACGACGCGATGTTTCTCAAGATGGCGCAGACAGCGGCGGCGGATGTACGGCTCGGCGATGGTTTCCATGCGGATGGCAGTCTGCAGACGGGTCTCGCAGCCGAGACTCTCGAGGGCCTCTTGCAGAGCGAGGCCGTTGAGGATGGTCGCGAGCATGCCCATGTAGTGAGCGGTGGCCTGCTTGATGACCTCGCCCGCGCCGGAGAAGCGAGCGCCGCGCAGAATATTGCCGCCGCCGACGACGACGGCCAACTGCACGCCGGTGCTGCCCACGCGGACGATCTGCCGCGCGATGTTGAGCGTCTCGTCAATACTGATGCCCGCCTTGCCGGGAAAGCCGAAGCCCTCGCCGCTGAGCTTGAGGACGACGCGGCGATACTTCAGCTGCGAAATGGCACTGGGGGCCTGTGGGTCCATGGCCAACTCCTGAGGAGAATGGATCTCCTCGAATTATAGAGACCCTTGCGATTCCAGCCAAGCAGCGGCCCGCGAACGCGAGGTTTGCCGGGGTCTCCGAAGACACGGCGAGAGCGCCTCTGGGATTTCTGCCCAGAGCGGCTACACTTGACCGTTGCGCCACCGGCACGCTTACGCTGGGCCGCTCGCCTCGGATTTACCGGCACGCTTACGCTGTGCCGCTCGCCTGGACAGAAGAAGGTGATGTTGATGTACCGCACGCTGCTCGCACTGCTCGGCTGTCTGTTTGTCACCCTCCCGAGTAAAGCCGCCGACCCCTGGCACCTGGCCGGCTGGTCCGCGCGCGCTGTCGTCGAGGTCCCCACGCCATTGGCGGACAAGACCATCGACACCGCCGCCGTCAAGGTGCTGTGCCAGGGCCGGGCCAAGGCCGACGGCAGCGATTATCGCGTTCTCGATAGTGCCGGCAAGCCTGTTCCCTTCCAGCTAACCTTCCACGATGCGAGCCGCTATTCGCTGATCTCCTTTCGCGCGGCCGATCCGCGCAGCCGCTACTTCGTCTACTTCGGCAATCCTCAGGCCGTCCGTTCTCCGGAGCAAATTGTCATCGATCCCGCACCCGGCGCCGGGCCTCCCAAGGGTGCCTGGATCCCGAAGGCCGGCTTCGTTCTGGAGACGATCCACAGGCCCGAGGGAGAGAACCCGAAGACGGTTCAGGACCTGGCGAAGCTGATCGCCGGCAGCAAGCAGAAGTACGGCGCCCGCTATCAGCGCCGCGTCTCGGATGGCTACAACGCCTTTGGCCCGTCGGACTACTACATCAGCCTCTATCGCGGCTGGATCAGCATTCCGAAAGCGGGCAAGTATCGCTTTTGCACGGCGTCGAACGAGGCGTCGTTCTCCTTTCTCGACGGCAAGGAACTGGTCCACTGGCCGGGCCGGCACACGGCCGAGCGCGGCGCCCGCGGCGAGGTCAATGCCACGGTCGAACTGACGGCCGGGCTGCACTATCTCGAGTACTATCATGAGGAAGTCACCCTGGAACAGATGGCGTTTCTCGGCTGGCGTCCTACTCCCGACGACGGCCCGTTTGGCCCCATCCCTGAAACCATTTACACCGCCCCTCACGCTGCCGTCGTCCGCCGTTACGTGGCGGCCGGCGACAAGCCGCTGCTGGCGTTCGAGCCGATCGTCAGCGACTCGGTCTGGCCGCGCGACCGGGACGAGGGCCAGTACACGCGCTGTCGCTTTCGCGCTGACACGAGCGCTCTGCCGAAAGACGTCAAGCTGACCTGGGACTTCGGCGACGGCCAGGGCGCGACGGGAGCGGAGACCGAGCATGTCTACCTGAGCCTGGGCAGTTACACGGTCAAGCTGACGGCCGGCTCGCTCAGCGCCTCGTGGCCGCTGCTGGTCTTTGAACTGGAACACGTCACCGACCTGTTCGGCGAGGGCCGGCCGGTGGATTATGCAAAGGTAGCGAAGGCGTATGACCGCAACAAACTCGATCTCGCCTCGCTGCGGGAGTTGGCCCATCTATTTGCCGAGAGCGAACAGCCGGCGGAGGCGGTCGAGGTGGGTAAGCTGTTCGTCAAGCGTTTTCCGGATGCGAAGCCGCTGGAGACGTCGCGGATGCGCCGCTTGATGGCGACGTCGGCGCTGAAGCTCGGCACGGCTGGACTCGACGAGGCGATTGCGAGTTATCAGGCATCGATCGTCAAGGACACGCCGGACGCGGAAAAGATCGACGTTCTCGGCCGGTTGATTCGCCTGGTAGGCATCGACCGCCAACAGCCCGACAAGGCGTTGCCCTTCCTCGCTGAGGCACAGCAGACTTACGAGAAGACGACCCGGACGGACGAGGCCGTCAACGCCTGGCGTCGAACTCTCCTGGCGGCGGGCGACGTGCGGCTGACGCAGGGCCAGCGCGACGGCGCCACGGACCTGTATGCGCGGGCCGAGAAACTGGCCGACAATCCGCCACCGCCTCAGGTGCGCGCCGCCCTGGTCGGCTCGTATCCGAACTCGATCAAGGAGTATCTCGCGGCCGGCAACCTGACAGCGGCGCTGGAGTTGATCGACAAATGGGAGGAGACGTTTCCGACGGACAAGCCGAAGGGCCACACGTTCTACTGGCGCGGCAAGGCGTTGCATCTGCGCGGCCAGGACGGCGAGGCATCGGGGTTGTTGCACTCCGCGATTCGGCTGGCGCTGGGAGCGGATTTCGAGACCGAGGCCCGCTGGCTGCTGGCGGACTCGCTGGAGAAGCTCGGCAAGAAGGACGAGGCGAAACGCGAACTGGCGAAGCTGATCGCCACGGGACTCAACGACGAGTTCACGCGCCAGGCAAAAAAGAAGCTCCAGAAGTGAGCCGCCGAGTACGTCAAATCTTCACTGGACGTCTCGGCTGAGTGTCCTATAATCTCATTACCTGCCGAACTCTCCCGCCTTTAATTGCTCATCACCCAAACCCACCCAAGACCAAACGGAACGGTCGAACGAACGGGTCGAACAGAAAGAAGAGCAATCTCATGCCTTCACCCTTTCCGCTCCCTGCCCTGGAAATCCTCGAAGCCGAGGATCGCACCGTCGTGCGCATCGTCGGCTGCGACAGTCTCAACGAGTACAACAGCCATGACGTCGGCCAGCAACTCTCGGGCCTGGTCGAGGGCCGCAGTCTGCGCGAACTCATCCTGGACCTCACCGGCATCCGCTACGCAACCAGTTCCATCCTCGGGAAGTTCGTCGGGCTGAACCGGTCGCTGCGCTCGTCAGGAGGTCATCTCGTCCTGCTGAACCCCGCTCCGGCGGTCGCCGAAGCCCTCGCTGTCACCCATCTCGACAGGATCATCGAGATTCGTTCGCTGACGGTCGAGGACGGCGGCCCGGATGGACTGTCCGCGTAGGACCGGCGGCGGGATCATTTTCCGTCTTTCTTGCCGCTTGCGGCTTAGCGGGCAGCCCGCCAAGCCGCAAGCGGCGGGAAGGTATTGAAAGGCGACGGGCCGTGCAAACAGCGGTCGTCAAAGACGAAGGTGTGGAACTCACCGTTTTCGCCGCACGTATCGACTCCCGGCGGCAGGCCAGCAAGCAGGCCCTCATCGTAGAAACGTCCCGCGAAACTGCCGTCGAGGAATTGTCCACCGACGCAGCAGAGGACAGCCCGGAAGCCCAGATCGAGGAATTGCCGCGCCTCCTGGTCCTGCTGCACCAGTGTGCTACGATCTCACTCACTCTCTGCCCGATACCTGAGCAGTCCCCATCTGAAGGAGAAAACGCTGTAGAATGAGATGATCTTGCGATTGGAGAGTTTGCGCAGAATCGAACTCAAGCAGCGGTTTGGCATCGGTCTTGCGACTGATCTTCTCCGACATTACGAATCGACTCCAGAGTCTACCTCTCATGAAACGAATGGGCATCCTGACTGCGGGTGGCGACACGCCCGCTATCAATGCCACCATCTATGGGGCCGTCCTCCGCGCCAGTCAGCGACGGGTCGAACTCATTGGCTTTATCAAGGGCTTCAGCAGCCTGTTCAATCCGCGCGTGCCGCACGTTCGGCTCAACCCGCTTTTCTCGCCTATCCCCGAACTCGACAGTACCCACGGCGGCACCCTGATCGGGGCCTCGCGCGATTACGTCGATCCGGAGGACAAGCCGACCATCGCGGAGGTCGTGGACCGGCTGCAACGCCTGCAGGTCGAGGGACTCATCTGCATCGGTGGCGACGGCACCCTCAACGGGATGCAGGCCCTGTCCGATTACCTGCCAACCGTCCTTGCCCCCAAGACCATCGACAACGACCTCGGCCTGAACTAT
>JBBSDR010000601.1:0-5229 GCA_038240465.1 Gemmatales bacterium | reverse complement strand
GGCCCAGGGGGGGGGCGGCGGGCGGCGCACCCCCGCGGGGGGTGGGCGGCCGGGGTGCGAACGGCCCGGGAGTGAACGGGTCCCCCCGGTCGCTGGGGGGCCTCGGGTGGCAACCGCCCCGGGCTCGCCAAGCTCTGACGTCTTCTTAGAAAGAGAAACACGCCCGGTCACGGGTTCGCGAGGAGTTAGGCCCACGCCATCACCTGGCTCTTGCCCGCGGACACCGCATCCCAGACTGCCGGGTTGCCGCCCCGATCAGTCGAGGCCTTGCCGCCGCCCTGCAACCAGCAACGCGAAGGGGAGTACCGCGCAAGCATGGACGCACCTGTTGCGAAACGAGTGAGAGGAGGGACGGCCATGCGGCTATCTTACGAGGGCGAGCAGGACTTGCCCTTTACGCTGCCTTGATGGCTGTGGTACAGGACACGGACAGGGATGAAGGTCTGCGCCAGGAGTCGCGCGCCCCCCCTTGCACGTTCCCGGTTCGAGGAAGAACAAGGATGTCGAATCTCACCGATCTCATTCCCCCCAGTGAATTGCAGTTCATCGGCAGCATCAATGCGAGCAACTTCCTCGCGATCGGCCGGGAGTTTCTGGGGCTTTTCCGCACTGTGGGAGGATTGCAACCCCACCATCGCGTCCTTGATGTCGGCTGCGGCAACGGCCGGATGGCCCTTCCCCTGATGGAGTTTCTCTCCGCGGAGGGGTGCTACGAGGGGTTCGACATCGTCAAGGAAGGCATCGACTGGTGTACGGCGCGGATGACTGCTCACGATCCGCGCTTCCAGTTTCGCCACCTCGACATCTTCAATGCCTCCTATAACTTGCCCGGGAAGGTGGAGGGTTATGACTGCACCTTTCCCTATCCCGACGCGGACTTCGACTTCGCTTTCTTGACCTCCGTGTTCACGCATCTGCTGCCTCTGGACATGGAGAATTACATTCACGAGATCGCTCGCATCCTCAAGCCGGAAGGCCAGTGTCTCGTCACCTGTTTTCTGCGGAACAAGGAAGCGCAGCGCCTGATCGATGCCGGCAAAGCCCCGGTCACGTTCCCGTTTCGCAGCAAGGATTACACCTACAACGCTCCCGGGCGACCGGAAGACGCCATCTGCTTCGAGGAATCCTTCTTCCTGGACCTGTTCGCGCGCTACGGTCTCGAGCCGGTCGGTCCCCTGCACTACGGCAACTGGTGTGGGCGCGAGCAGTTCCTTTCCTTCCAGGATGTCGTCGTGTTCAAGCGCCGCGCCGGCGTTCCCCTCCGCAAGCCGCAGGTCCCATCAACGGTCCGGCTCGCCCGTCTCTGGCGGCGAGTCCGCACGCGCATTAGCGCACTGGCCCTCAAGGCATTTCTGCGAAAAGAATCCGGATGGAAACGACACGCCGACATCGCCATGAGCATTGAGAAGGCTGAAAGCCAGCGAAAATGACCGCCTCACGGGCAGTCGCATCGTTCAACAGGTCGCACTCGCCTCGCGAGTGCGACCATTCACTTCAGCTTCTTCGCCGCATTCTCGAATCCCTCCAGCACAACAGGCGTTCCCTTGCCGGCCTCGAGCAGGATCTTGCACACCCGCCCATCCGCGAACACCCAGACTCGATATGCCGACCCGCCGCGCAGCCGGGCCTCGCAGCGCGCCAAAACTTGCTCGGTTCCCTCCACCGTGATCTTGTCGCTGCCCAGCCGCGCCAGCGAGAACTTCGGCGTCTGCGGCGGTTGCGTCGGATGGAACCACAGGCCGGCGAACTCCTGCTTGCCTTCCTTCTTCGGATCGAAACGGGACGCCATCTCGATAATGTCGCTCCAGTCCGGAGCCGTCGTGAAGATCACTGCGTCCTTCACGTCGATGTCTTCGCTGACACCGCCGCGCGCCAGACGCAACTTGCCGTCGCGCGGTTCGACTCGCGCTGTCTTCTTCAACTCGCCCTTTTGCTGAACGATGTCCGCCTGGAGCAACTGGCCGTTCTGGCCGCGCTCCACGCGCAGGGTCAGCGTCTCGTCGCCGCGCACCGTCCGGCTGACGTAAAGCGAGCTGGTCTTTGTCTTCGTGATCGTCACCTCACTTTCGAGGACGTATTTCTCGCCGGACGGTTTCAGGTAACGCAGGGTCGTCTTTTCTTCCTCCGCCACGAACAGCAGCGATAACAACAACAGGGAGTGCATGGGGTCGTTCCTTTCGACAGACGCTTGCATCGAGCAAAAATTCCGCTCATCATCTTGACTGCCGCTTCGCCTCGACGCAACGGAGTCATTCCATGATTCGCACGCTGGCGGTCCTGATCGCGCTTGTCTGCTCTCCCTGTCTGCGGGCCGAACTGGTCGCGCTCGAGATCCTCAAGCGCGAGCCGTTCGCCCGAGGCAAGGAGTTCGGCACGACGGGATCGTATGAGAAGATCCTCGCGGTGGCGAAGTTTGCGATCGATCCGAAGAACGTTCGCAATCGCGTCATCGTCGATATCGACCACGCTCCGCGCAACAAGGACGGCAAGGTCGAGTTCGAGGCGGACGTCTTCATCCTGGCGCCGAAGGATGTGACGAAGGGCAACGGCGCCATTCTCTACGACGTCAACAATCGCGGCAACAAGCTCGCCATTGGCATGTTCAACTCGGGCGGCGGCGGCAACGAGCCGGGCGAGGGCAATGGCTTCCTCTTTCGCCGCGGCTACACGATTGTCTGGAGCGGCTGGAGCGGCGAGGTGCTGCCCGGCAACGCGCGGCTGCTGATCCGACCGCCCATCGCGTTCGAGGACGGCAAGCCGATTCGCGGCGTGACTCGATTCGACATGGTCAGCGAAACCGCTACCGACACAAGGCCGCTATCGCACCGCGATGGACATGGCAGCTATCCGCCGACCGAGCGCGGCGAACAAACCGGCACGCTCACCTGGCGGATGCGCGAGACCGACCAGCGCGTCGTCATTCCGCGCGACCAGTGGTCTCTCCTCCGCGTGCCGATTCCAAAAGTCGAACAGGGCGTCCAAAGCGTTCTCGGCCAGGTGCGGCTCAAGCCCGTGGGCGGTTTTCGGCCCGGCTACATCTACGAACTGATTTGCGAGGTTGAAGGGCCGATCGTGCAGGGAGTGGGCTTCGCCGGTGTTCGCGATCTGATCGCGTTCCTGAAATACGATACGAGCAAGAACAACCCGCTCGCCTCGGAGGGAAAGGGTCTGATCGGCAGGGCGCATGGCTTCGGCGTGTCGCAGAGCGGCCGCTTCTTGCGGCACTTCCTCTACCTCGGCTTCAACGCCGATGAGAAGGGCCGCAAGACGTTCGATGGCCTGATGCCGCACGTTGCCGGCGGCGGCCTCGGCTTCTTCAACCATCGCTTCGCCCAACCGACGCGGCACAACGCCCAGCACGAGGAACATCTTTATCCCGGCGACATGTTCCCCTTCACTTACGGCAATTCGGAAGAGCCCTACTCGAAGCGAACCGATGGCATCTTGAAACGACTTGCCGATGAGGACAGCAAGCTGCTGCCCAAGGTGATGCACACCCAGAGCGCCGCCGAGTACTGGCATCGCAGCGGCTCGCTCGTTCACACCGATCCGCTGGGCAAGAAGGACGCCGACATCCCGAACAATGTGCGCATCTATGCGTTCGGCGGCACGCAGCACGGCCCGGCAAGCGATCCACCCGGACGAGGCATTGCCGACAACCTGCTCAATCCGGGCGACTACAAGCCCCATTTGCGGGCGCTGCTCGATGCGCTCGATAGTTGGGTGCGCGATGGCAAGAAGCCGCCGCCGAGCGTCTACCCGCGGCTCGACCAGGGTACGCTCGTCGGCTGGACCCAGAAGGAGACCGGCTTCCCCTCTCTGCCGGGCATTCGCTATCCGGAGGTGATCCAGCAGCCCGACGCGCGCAACTATGGTCCGGATTTTCTGACAAAGGGGATCATCACCATCGAACCCCCGGTGAAGATCGGATCCTACGTCGTCCGGGTGCCGAAGTGCGATAAAGACGGCAACGATGGTGGCTGTTTGCTGCCTCCGGAAGTGGCAACCCCGCTGGCGACGTATACCGGCTGGAACCTCCGGCGGCGCGATGTTGGAGCGGAAAGCATGCTCGCGAGCCTGTCGGGATCGTACATTCCCTTTCCGCGCACGGAGCAGGAGCGGAAGGCGAATGGCGATCCGCGCCCTTCGATTGAGGAGCGTTATCTGCAATTCCGGCGCTACGAGATCGTATTCTCGGGATACTGTCGAGCTTTCTCTCATGCAGGATATCTGCTCAATGAGGACGCGGAGCGGCTCATCAAGGATCTCGAACGCCGCTGGAACGTGGCGATGGAGAAGAAGTGATCCGGACACGCTTCAACTGTAATGGTCCAGGCCGAGGAACGCTCTCACGCCAAGCAGGACCAGCGTTCCCAGCGAACGAATCACCTCGTGCGGACTCACCTTCGACGTCCCCGCGCGGCGGTTGACGAAAACAATGGGCGTCTCGCCGATGCGCGAGCCGACGCGACGGCAGCGGTAGAGCATCTCTTCCTGAAAGGAGTAGCCGCGCGAGTGGAGGCGTTCCGGCTTCGCTTCGCGCAGTTTCGCGATCCGGTAACAGCGGAAGCCGCCGCTACAATCGCGCGCCGGCAGACGCATCAGCATCCGCACCAGCAGGTTGACGCCCCGGCTCATGAACTTGCGCGACAGCGGCCAGCCCTCGGTTCCCCCGCCGGGAATGTAACGCGAGCCGATCATCACGTCGTGCCGCTCCATTCCCTGGAGCAGGGCGGGCAGGTAACGGGGATCATGGCTGTAGTCGGCGTCCATGGTGATAAATAGATCGTAGCCGTCCTCGATGGCCCGGCGCATGCCCATGAGGATGGCCGAGCCGAGACCCAGTTTGCCCGCGCGATGCAGGACGCGGATGCGGCGGTCGGCCGTCGCCAGCTCATCGGCCAACTTGCCCGTGCCATCGGGCGAGGCGTCGTCGATGACGAGGACGTGAGCGGCGGGGAGTTGGCCGAGGATTTCGCGGGTCAGGGAAGCCAGGTTGTCGCGCTCGTTGTAGGTGGCCAGGGCGACCAGGATGCGCGGCGAGGCGGTCTCCAGCGCGGGCATTCCATTCTCCTCCCGGTTCACGCTTGCCAGGGACAGGGGCGCGAGTTTATCCTACAGACAGGACGCATTTGTCGTGGTCCACCCGAGGCCCGCGTCCTTTCCAGAACCCGACATCGGATGACGAGACTGCCATGGCTGAGACGATGGTCACCAGCTGTCCGGAGT
>JBBSDR010000600.1:0-5232 GCA_038240465.1 Gemmatales bacterium | reverse complement strand
CCAGCAGCAACCAGAACCGCTCCGGCATCAGACTGAACCAGGAGAAGGGCGGGAAGTTCAGCAAGTCGCTTGCTGGAGGGAACCCACTCGCCAGGGTGTCCAGGGCCGGGAAGCGCTCGCCGAGGTCCTTGAGGACGACAGTGCCGGCTGAACCGGAGTTGACCGAGCCGCCGGCGAAGGCGTGGCCGAAAGTCAAGAAGCGCGCCAGGCCACGCAGCGGCGCCACGGGATCCGGCAACGCCAGCCAGTAAGCCATGCCGCGCCAGATGAATAGCCCGCACAGCGTCACGATAAAAGGCTGCAAGCGCAGCCGGGTGATGAGGACGCCGTGGAACAGTCCGATCAGTCCGCCGCCAAGCAGCACCGTCAACACCGCCAGCAAACCATGCTGTCCCTGCAGCAGCCAGGCCAGGCCGATCGGCACCAGTTGAACCAGGGAGCCGACCGCCAGCGCCAGCAGGCCCGCCAGCGCCGCGCGGACAACGGGCGATCCCCGCCCAGGGCCGAACACGCGCTCGCGCAAGGGACGGAACAGCAGCGCTGTCAGGGCGAGCGGCGCCAGCGGGACCGAGACCAACGCCAGGGGGACGGCGAACAAGCCGCGCAGCCGATCGCGCATTCGATCGTAGGCAATCGCGGCGACGTAACCGGACGCGGTCGCGCTGCACAGGAGATAGAAGACCAGGGCCGAGTTGTCGGGCCGGGAGTTGAGCAGCAGCCCGAGGAGGACGCCCGCCAGGCAAAAGACGGAACCCATCGACAGATCGATGCCGCCCGCGAGAATCAGCGTTCCGGCGCCCAAGGTCAGGACACCGTAGAGGCCGACGCGCTTGGCCAGGTTCTGATGGTTGCGCAGCGTCCGGGCGTTGTCGTCCGAGGACAGGATCAAACCGTACAGCAAGAGGACGATGAGCAGAATGCCCACGATGCGTTTCATGATGTGGAGCGGCCTCCGGTAGCGAGATGCATGATGGTCTCCTCGTTGAGTCGCTCGCGCGGCAGTTCGCCGGCAAGTTGCCCCTGATACATCACGAGGACGCGGTCGCTCATGTTCAGCACTTCTTCCAGATCGCTCGAAATCATCAGGATGGCCATTCCCGCGCGGGCCAGGCCGTCCATCAGGGCATAGATTTCGCTCTTGGCGCCGACGTCGATGCCGCGCGTCGGCTCGTCGAGGATCAGGACTCGCGGCTGGCGCGCGAGCCACTTGGCGAGGACGACCTTCTGCTGATTGCCGCCCGAGAGCAGGCCGACATTCTGGCCGATGCCCGGCGTCCGCACGGCCAATTTCTGGCACATCTCGCGAGCCAGTTCGGCTTCGCGGCGAAAAGCAACCAGGCGCAGGAAGCTGAGCCGATCCAGGCTGGGCAGGCCGATGTTATTGCGAATGCTGTCGTCGAGGACCAGGCCATGATAGCGGCGATCCTCCGGCGCCAGCACGAGTCCGGCCGCGATGGCCTGTCCCGGATGGCGGACGCGCAGGCGCTGACTGTCGAGAATGACCTGGCCGCGCGTCATACGGCGGACGCCGAACAGAGCCTCGGCCAACTCGGTGCGGCCGGCGCCGACCAGTCCCGACATGCCGACAATTTCGCCGGGGTAGAGCGAGAAGGAAACAGGAGTCGCCGGCCCGCCCTCGTAGCACACGTCCTTCACTTCGAGCCGCGGTGGAGTGCCGGGCGGAATGGCGACGGGATGCTTCTGGAAGAACTGTTGCAGTTCACGGCCCACCATGAGCCGAACAAGGTTGGCATGGTTCACCTCCGACTTCGCGAGTTCTCCCGCGTTCTTGCCGTCGCGCAGCACAACGACCCGATCGGCAATGCGCTCCACCTCGCCCAGCCGATGGGAGATGTAGGCGATGGCCACGCCCTCGCTCTTGAGCCGGCCGATGACCTCGAAGAGCCGATCCGTCTCACGCTGCGTCAGGCTGGAAGTCGGCTCGTCCATGATGAGGATGCGCGTCTTCAGCGTCAGCGCCCGGGCAATCTCGACGAGTTGCCGCTGGCCCACGGTGAGTTCATCGACGCGCGTGGACGGGTCACAGTCGAGGCCCAGTCGAGTCAGGTAAGTCCGGGCGTCGCGATTCATGGAGCGGCGGTCGAGAAAAGCGAATGGACGTCCCCAGACTCGTTCGCGGCCGAGGAACAGGTTCGCGGCGACGGTCAGGTTCTCGGCGAGGTTCAACTCCTGATGGATGAGGCTGATGCCGGCGCGGAGGGCGTCGGCGACCTTGCTGAAGTGAATCGGTTTATCGTCGAGGACGATCGCGCCGGCGTCCGGAATGTGGACGCCGGCAAGGATTTTCATGAGGGTAGACTTGCCTGCCCCATTCTCGCCGACGACGGCCAGCACCTCGCCCGCGCGCAACTCCAGGCTGACCCGATGGAGCGCCTGGACGCCCGGAAAGGCTTTGCTGACGTCGCGGACTTGTAAGCGAGGAACGGTCACGATGGGGTCCGGAAAACGGTATCGCCGCCTGCGGCCTGGCTCTGTCAGTGCCGGGCCGCAAGCGGTAACAGAGGAAATTACTTCCCGGCTAACTCGTCGAGGACGCCCTTGGTGCGCTCCTTGGCGTTCACCGGTTCGGACTTGCCGACGAAGATGGCGATGCTGCCGCCCTCGGGCAGCGTCTCCTTGACGAGTTTGCCGACCTCGCGGCCGGCCTTGATGTTGTCCGTGCCAAGGTAACAAATCCGTTTCGTGCCGGGGGCGTCGTTATCGACGGTGATCAGCGGCACCTGGGCGGCGATCTTGTCGAGGAACTCTTTCTGGCTGTCGGGTTCGTTGACGCTGACGGCGATGCCCTTTACCTTGCCGACGAGGTCCTCAATGATGTCGTTCTGCTCCTGCACGTTGCCTTTGAGCGGCTTGCGGAAGATCAGGTTGACCTTCTCGTCGCGGGCAGCAACCTTGGCGCCGGCCTCGGCGAAGGTCCAGAAGTCCTCCGCGTTATTGCTCACGAAGGCAATGGTGATGTCTCCTTTCGGATCGTCGCCCTTCGCCTTTTCCTTGAGATCCTTCAGTTCCTTGCGGAATGCGGGCACGTCTGCTTTCTTGATGACCCGATGCGGGATGTGCCAGACGCCGTCCTTGACATCCTTGGGCAGGGCGGCCTTGGGATCACGGGCGCGCTGGGCCAGCAGTTTGACCGACTCGTAGCCGAAGACGTAGGGCTTCTGAACGACGGTGGCGTGAATGGTGCCGGCCTCGATGCCGTCGAGGGTCTCGTCGTATTCGTCGAAGCCGACGATCTTGACCTTGCCTTCCTTCTTGGCATCCTTGACAGCGTTGAGGATCTGCGGCGGATTGTAGGCCCACAGGCCGATGAGGCAGATGTTGTCCTTGCCTTCGAGGCGTGTCAGGACGTCAGCCGCATTGTCCTTCGCCTTGGCCAGATTGACCTGGTCGTAGCGCGTATCGAACAGAGTGTATTTCCCGTACTGGTTGGAAGTGTTCGGCTCGCCGCTCGGTTTGCCGCTGCAGGCGGCAAGACTGAGCAGGGTGAGGACGAGAAGAGAGCGCGTGAGAAAACGGAGAGGTTTCATGGTGCGGCTCGGATTGAAAACGTCACGGAACGGTAACTCTGTTGAGGATACCGTGTCGCCGTGCGAGGGCAAGAGGATACCAGCCCGAAGCGCTACCAGCCCGAAGCGCAAGCGAGGTCTTCACCAAGAATCCCTCGCTTGCGCTTCGGGCTGGTCTCACTGACCCGAAGGACGACCCGCGCCGCCGTTGAGTTGTCTTTCCCAGGCATCCTGGCCGCGTGCTTCCTTCAGCAGCGGGGCGACGTCGTCGAGTTCCCTGGTTGCGAAGCCGGCCTTCTCGAGATAGCCGCGCGCCAGCGCCATCGGATCGGGGATGGGCAGCGGGCCGGACCGCCGTCTTGGCCTTTCCCTGTCCTCTTTCGCCAGTTCCGCCAGCCGGGTCCCGTCGGCCGGGCCGAACGTGCCACCCGAGTCGAGTCCGACATGGGATTCCAGAGGCGGCAGTCTTTCGGGCTTGCGCGTTTCCGGCGGGGCCAAGGACTCGCGCTCGGCGATGACTCGCCCCAGTTCGTAGGCCAGGACCGCCGCAAGTTGTCCCTCGCTCTGGCACTGCTTCGACAGGCCCTCGGTGATGAACACGACGTCGGTGCCGCGATGGAACAGTTCGGAAGTGGGAGCGCCGATGGCGCTGAAATAACAGCGCAAGCCCGTCTGTCGATTGGCCGCCAGCAGCTTTTGGCCGACGATATCGATGCGGAGAGCTTCTTCGCGCGAGGCCGGGGCCAACTGGGGCGCCTTGAATGGCGTCTTGACGGTCGAGGGACCGCCCGACAGGCCAGGCTGGACGGTCTGCAGCGGATCGTCCTTGAATGGAAAGCAGCCCGCGATCCCCAGCACCGCCGCCAAGCCTACCGACCGAAGCCGTGACGCCATGCCGCACCTCGCTTTCATCATGAGGAGCGGCGAACGATAGCTTGAAGCCAAAGACCTGTCTACCCCAACCGTTCAGACAAATCCGAAGCTGAATACACCTCCGGAACCTGGCCCCGGGTGGGTATTTCAGGGCAAATGAAGGCGTATTCTCTTTTGAAGAGTGCAGACAGTGCGCAGGGAGCTACGATGCACATCGGCGCAGTTTTCGTTTCATTCCAAAGCGCCCACACACAGCGCCTTACCCATTTGCGTCCGGGGTGCGCGCGACGGCCAACCTGAAGATCATCCGGTAGGTATTTCAGCAGTCTCCGCGAGAGACGGGGCAGCCTGTCGCCTTCGCCAGAAGATCGACTCCGGCCAGCTTTTCACCTGGCCGTAGTAGCGAAAGTAGTTCCGGCTGTACGCCGCGAACTCTGTTCCCAGCCACTCCGAGTAGCCGCCCAGGGCGCTGTCGTTTCCTTGCAGCAGGCCTGCGACAGCCTCCGCGGCACGCCATCCGGAGTCCAGCGCCTTGAGAATGCCCTGAGACGATAGAGGATCAAAGGCTAGCGCGGCATCCCCGACGGCGAGCCAGCCTTGCCCTCCGAATCGATCAAGCCGCACAGTGCCGGCGACGGTGACTCGAAGCTCTCCGACCTTGTCCGGATTCGACAACAGCGAAGTCGTCAGCGGGACACTCCGGAGCTGTTCCCTCCAGAACTGTCTCAACCGGTCAGGACCACGCGGCAGCAAGTCCGCATCGGTCATGAAGGCGGCCACGACTTTCCCGTTGGGAAACGGGGCGGAATACCACCACCCATCCGAGGCGGCT
>JBBSDR010000599.1:0-5236 GCA_038240465.1 Gemmatales bacterium | reverse complement strand
GCACGCGCTCCGCTCCGAGGACTCCGCGTCGCGGCTAACCGGCAATAGTGCCAATCCTTGGTCGGCCGCAGTGCCGGCAACGATCGTAAACTGGGGTGTCGCATGGCAGCCGTGGTGTCGTTGCGTGAAGTGGCCGAGGAGATGGAAGTCTGCACGGAGGGTTGCCACAGCTTCCTGAACCTCCGGACCGGCGAGCTGTACGGCGGCCCCGACGATTGCCTTGCCGCCGCCGAGAAAGACAGCGATGAGCAACTGCTCGGATGGGAGCAGGAGATCGTCGCCCGGCTGCGCGAGGTCCTGGCCTCTGCCGACTGGATAGCGTTGCCTCGCCGGGACACGATCGAGGACTATCGCATCATGGAGAGCTTCTGTCTGGAACAAGCGGACGGCGAAGCGCAAGAAGACCTACTGGAGGTTATCGAGGGACGCGGCGCGTTCAGTCGGTTCAAGAAGGCGATTCACCAGTGGGGCATCCAGGAGGATTGGTATCGCTATCGTTCGGAGGCCACGTTGCGAGAAGCCGCCGCCTGGTTGAAGTCCAGAGGGATCGAGTATCGGAAGTAGATCGCCTGCCTACTCCTGCCGCAGATCGACGAGAAGAATGACCGGCTTGCTATGATGAGCGCATGAGCCGTTCTAAACTGGATGACGAAGCATTACGGCGACTGGTGGCCGACATCTTACTCAGCGCCGATTTCCGCCGGGGGACGTTCGGCGGCGCGGTGCGGCGCGCCGCGCCTTCTCCGTGGGTCCGCGTCGTCATTCGCCCGGTCGAGTTGCGCGGCCAGCGACACCTTCAATTCTCTTACTTCGACGCGAAGAAAGACATCACCCGCAACTTCCACGGACAGGAAATCCCTCTCAGGCTCAACGACGTGCTTGACGCCGGGTTTGCAGGGATTCACCTTTCAACCCGCACCGAAGAAGTTGACATCCAGACGACAAAGAAAGGCAAAATCCTCATCGGCCGGCGCAAGGTTGAAATGCCGGCGGACGAAACCGTGCAGCCTCACAACCGGATCAAGGATGTGCCGCTTCCCGAGGGTCAGGCAGATCATCTGCTCGAGACGATGGGCATTCTGACGTGCGACGGCCAGGTTCGACCGAGCATGCGGGCGAAGTACACGCAGATCAACGAGTTCCTCCGCCAGCTTCTCCACGTCCTCGACGACGCGGGACTTCGCGAACTGGGCCGAGAAATCGAGATCCTCGACTGCGGCTGCGGATCAAGCTATCTCACTCTCGCCGTGCATCATTTTCTCAACGACGTCCTTGCCATTCCGGCGCGGATTATGGGTGTGGACGTCAACGAGGAACTGATCCGCAAGAGCGTCGAGCGCTCCGAACGTCTCGGAGCGGAGCGACTGACGTTTTCGTGCGGCCGCATCGGCGCTGTCGAAGCCCGGCCCGACATCGTTTTGGCCCTCCACGCTTGCGATACCGCCACCGATGACGCGATCGCGCAGGCCATCCTGGGGGAGGCCAGGGTGCTGCTGAGCGTCCCTTGCTGCCATCACCATCTCAACGACAGCGTGCGGGCCGAGGGACAGGCCGAGGTGCTGCGGCCGATTCTGCGGCATGGCATCCTGCAACAGCGCACGGCCGACCTTGTCACCGATGCTTTCCGGGCGCTGGTGCTGCGGATCATGGGCTATCGAACCGACGTTATCGAGTTCATCAGCCCGGATCACACGGCGCGCAACCTGATGATCCGGGCCGTTCGCGGAGTGCCGGCCGGTGAGGCGGCGTTATTGGCCGAGTATCTGGAGATGTGTCGTTTCTGGGGGGTGACGCCCTATCTCGAAGGCGCGCTGGGCGAACCCTTTCGGCGTCTTCTGTCTCACAACTCGGAGTGATTGATGCGGCTTGGGCTGGTCACAGACGTTCACAACCACGCGGTCGAACTGGGCCGGGCGTTGACGCTGTTCCGCGAGCAATCCGTGGATCAGGTCGTGACCATTGGCGACACCTGCGATGCCTACTCCCGTGGCGGCGATCCCGCTGAGGTGGCCTCGTTGCTCCGAGATTGTGGGGCCGTCGGCGTCTGGGGCAACCACGACTTCACTTTGTGTCATGACGTGGAGGACAGGATTCGGGACCGTTATCCACCTGTCGTACTGGAGGTGATGGCCCGGATGCAACCGCGCTTGGTGGTCGCGGAGTGCCATTTCAGTCACAAGGAGTCGTCTGTCGATCCCTACGACGTGGCCCAACTCTGGGACGTCAGCGACCGTCCGCTGGATCTGAGAGAACGGGCCGGCCTGGCGTTTGGAGCGGTGACATCTCGATGGCAGTTTGTGGGACATTACCATCGCTGGTGGGCGGCAACACCGGAGGGGCTGGTAGATTGGATCGGGGAAGGGCCGCTGCGGTTTGAGCCGGGACAGCGGTATTTCGTGGTGGTCGCGGCGGTCTGTGAAGGCTGGTGTGGTATCCTGGATACCGAGCAACTACAGTTGGAACCTCTGCGGTGTGGAGCGCCTGGAGGTCCCCTGTCAGCGTTGGATGATGAAGGGGAGCGGTCATGAAACTCGAGTATGTCCCACTGCTGCAAGTCCAGCGCGAGCTTCACGGCATCCCGCGCGGTATAAACGTTTGACTTTGATCGCCGCGCGGTCGAAGCGGGGGTATAATGCCGAGCATGACAGTCCAAACCTTTCGCGAACTCTTGACGAAGCCCCTCGGTCCTTGCGAGGCTGAAGCGGTGAGGTCGATTCGAGGGCGTGTATCTGGCAAATATCGTCCTGGAGAATCCGCCGATGAGCGAGATCACGAAAGAGCGGGCGGCATTCGCACAGTGGCTCGCGCGCCAACACCTGAGGTTCGACTCACGGCTGACCCAGGTCGTCCACCTCCCTGCCGGTGCCGCGGACGATGAAGTGCGGTTGCTGGAGATCAACACAGGGCTATATCCTGAGCCGGATAACCCCATCGTCCCAGTCGAATCGACGCCTGCGGTCGCGGACCTCCCGTTCCGGGTCTGGGTCGCGGACGTCACCCCGAACGAGTGGCAACAGATTCAGTCCAATCCCGCGCTGCTGCCGGCGGGCTGGAGTTTGGACGGGAACCAGATCATCCGGAGGGCGCAATGAACGCCCGGCAGGCAGCGTTCTACCGTCAAGCTCGCTCGGACTGGTCTGTCTTTTGTCAGTTCCGACCAGACGGGCCACGCTGGTGGGTGGCGGTGCGGCGGGCGTGGTGCGGTATGGTTGGGCTGCGGCCGTTTTCCTTCCCTGTCTGCCACGAATTACACTATCTTCAGATGTGTACAGAAAAGCTCTCGAAGGCTTATTACAAGACCGACCTTCGCACCGCGCACGCTGCATTTCGCCGTTTTCTCACCGATCTGCCGGGGAATTCAAATGTGCTTCGGTCGCTCGGCTTCGCAGCCGTCGCCGACCTGACGCGATGGCAGGGTTCAGTGAAGCCAATTGTTGACGCCATTGAGGACCTGGCGCCTTCGATTGCGGATAACAAAGGTCTGCCGAACCCAGAATACCCCTGGCCGAAAGCGAACCCAACGATTGCCCCGGTAGATCACCCGTTTACCGCCGAGATGTACGCGATCCTCAAAGCACAGGGAAAGAGCGGTGAACCAGCGTTCCTGACGATCCTTGGAAGGATGGTTGAGACCATGCAATCGTCAGGCTGGCATTTGTGACCGCTTCCATCTCCCGCAAGCGGTGCAGGTGTCACACGAACTGTCGCGAGCGCGGTCGTCGCGATAATCGTCGATTTCCAGCGGCAGGGTTTGTTCGGCGATACGGAGGGCCACACGCTGGGCTTCACGCCGCGCGGCCTCAGTCCGTGGGCCGGCCTAACGCTGGCATTGCACGATGCCCGCTCGGAGACGTTTGACGTTGATCGCCGCGCGGTCGAAGCGGGAGTATAATGCCGAGCATGACAGTCCAAACCTTCCGCGAACTTCTGACGCAACGGCGATTCAAGCCCTTTCGGCTCGTGATGTCGAGTGGGACAACTTACGAGGTCCGCCATCCCGAAATGGCCCTTCTGACGCGCACGGACATCCTCGTCGGCGTTGGCGAGACGGATGAGGGCGTTCCGTCTGAATTCCGCATCTGTTCCCTGCTGCACGTCTCTAGCTTCGAGCCGTTGGGTCCCGCTGCGAGTGGAGCGAAGCAGACGGGGACGCCCTGACCGTGTACCGCACTGTTTGAAAGGACTCACCGATGGACCGACCCTACAAGCCAGCCGGATATTCGAGCGTCGCGGCTTACATCATGGCAAATGGCGCGCAACGCCTCATCGACTTCCTCAAGACAACTTTTGACGCCGAGCCGTTGCGGCGCATCGACAACCCGGACGGTTCGATCATGCACGCCGAAGTGCGGATCGATGATACGGTTGTGATGATTGCGGATGCCGGCGGCGCTTTCCCTGCCTTTCCTATCTGGCTCCACGTTTATGTGCGGGATGTGGATGAGACTTACCGCCGCGCTCTCGCCGCGGGTGGAATCGCCGTCCAGGAACCAACACAAAAACCGAACGACCCCGACCGGCGCGGCGGCGTGACAGATCCGGTCGGCAACATCTGGTGGATCGCGACCCAGATCGGTTAACGACCATTGATTTCAGGCGCTGTGCCGCGAACCGAATCGCTGTTGCTGATTGCTGATGGCAAATCGACCATGAGGGGTTGCCCTGTTTCCTGATATTGCCCAAGGTGAAGCTGTCATGCAGACCGAGGAAATTACGATCCGCGTGGATGTGGAGGCAGCCCGCGCCTATCGAGCGGCATCCGACCAAGAGCGCAAGAAGCTCGACCTGCTGTTGAGCCTTCGCTTGCACGACGCCCTCCAACCGGCCGGCTCGCTTCAGAGTCTGATGCGCGAGATCAGTCGCAAGGCTCAGGAACGGGGACTCACTCCGGAAATCCTTGAGACGCTACTCAATGAATCCTGAGCCGCGTTACGTCATTGACACGAACGTGGTCGTCGCGATCGGCGAGGAGGTTCACGCATGCCGCGATCCCAAGGATGACAAGTTCCTCGATTTGGCTGTCAACGGTCAGGCCACCTGTCTGATCTCTGGAGATGCGGACCTGCTCGCGCTGCACCCGTTCCGGGGCATTGCGATCTTGACGCCAGCGCAGTTTCTGCAAACGTTGTCACAAGAGGGTGAGGGTCAGACATAACCGCACGTTGTAGCAGGTTGTATTAGCTCGGCAAGGAAGTAACGCAAGCCTTCTCGTAGCCGAAGTCGCCAGACTTCGGGT
>JBBSDR010000598.1:0-5244 GCA_038240465.1 Gemmatales bacterium | reverse complement strand
TCACTGGACGTACTGTTACTCGGTGCTGTTCTCCGGCGCGGGAATTCGCGGCGGCACGGTCTGCGGCGCTTCCGATGCTCACGCCGCCTACGTCAAGGATCAGCCCGTCAGCACCAGCGACATCTGCGCCACCATCTATGAGTGTCTGGGCATCGATCCGGAGATGCCGGTTCACGACCGCGGCGGCCGGCCCGTTCCGGTGGCACACGGCGGTCGGCCGATTCGGGAGGTGCTTGCTTGACAAACCGGATAGTCCCCGACGAGCAGTGACAAGGAGCGACAACCATGTCCCAGCGGAAAAAGAAAAAACAGCAATTGAGGAAGAAGCAACGCGAGCAGTTTCAAAAAACGAGGCCGCTCCGGCCGGCGCCCCTTCCTGACAACGTTCGGATCATCTCCACACCGGCCGGAGCGGCAAAGATGTCTGAAGTCCTCCTGGACTTTATCGAGCCGTATTCCGACCAGTGGAGGACTCTGGAGGAATTGAAGAAACTGTTGAGCCTCGCTATCGTCGCCTGGAACGCCGCACTGATCTCCGGCGACGAGCGGGACGAGATGCTCAAGCAAATGGCCCTCAAGGTTCCGCCCGACTTCCGCCTGGAACTGATTTCGATTCTCGAGCCAATGATCCAAAGGAAACTCCTGTATTTTGCCAGCAATACGAGATTCATCCTGAGTTGCGATGTCACCATGACCGCGAATGGGCCGCATGTGTCCGTGATGTCAACGCTGCCTGAAGACGGAACCCAGTGAGATGACCATGAACGGAGCCGACCTCGAACAGCTCTTTTTCCGCCCTCGCCCCAGGACCCTCGAAGAACAGTCCGAACAGCGGCGGCAGACCAGCACCGGCTTCCAGCCGCCGCCCGTCCACACGGCGAACTACCCGTATCGTCTCGATTTCGCCCAATTGTTCCCCAACCGCGCTCGCGCCGTCGAGGAAGCCGGACAGATCGCTTTCCACATGGTCGGGGATACCGGCGGGTTCCACGGCCGGGGCGCTCAGCAGAACGTCGCCGATCAGATGACGCGCCAGGTATACGATCGCGACTTGCCGGAGCAGCCGTCCTTCTTCTTTCACCTTGGCGACATCGTCTACTTCCAGGGGGAAGAGGCCCTCTACCACGACCAGTTCTATCACCCCTACCAGAACTACCCGGCGCCGATTTTTGCCGTCCCCGGCAACCACGATGGCGATGTGACCGGCGCTCCGCACAGCAGCCTGGCGCCGTTCATGTACCACTTCTGCTCCCCGAGTCCCATCCACGCGGTCTCGGCCGGCCATTCCGACCGGCCGACCATGACCCAGCCCAACTGCTACTGGACCCTCCGCGCTCCATTCGTCACCATCATTGGCCTTTACTCGAACGTGACCGGCGAACTGGACAACACCGACCGAGGCGAAACGACGCAGCGCGACTGGCTGGTGGAGGAACTGCGAGCAGCGCCCGAGGATCGCTGCCTGCTGCTGGCGGTCCACCATCCGGTCTTCTCGTTCGGCTCGCACGGGCCGACGCCACGAGTCGCGGCTGCCATTGACCACGCCATCAAGACGAGCGGCCGATTCCCCGACGCGGTCTTCTCCGGCCACGAACACAACTACCAGCGTTTCACCCAGGAATGGGACGACCGGCGGATCGCTCATGTGGTGGCCGGCGCCGGCGGTAATGGCGGCTACCATCTGCCGAAGGTGAAACGGTCGCTGTCGCCGCCTCGCTGGGTGCGGTTGAGATACATCGAGGATGAACACCCCGGCTTTCTCCGCGTGACCATCAACAAGGACCGGCTGGTCGGACGATACTACATCGTTCCCGAGGCCGGACGGGAAAATGATCCGCCCCGGCGTGTGGACAAGTTCACACTCGACCTGAAGACACACCGGGTCAGATAGCGAGACTCTTTTCCAATTCCAACGGCTTGCGGTGTTCCTACCAGGCCGCCTTATCGAGAACGGTTGGCCGCAGCGTGGTCAACCGTGTTTGCCCTCTTCGCGCCGCACCGTCAGGACCAGGACCCCGCCGGCGGCCAGGATGATCGCCATCGATTCGAGGCCGTACTCACCAAGGATATTCGGACCCAGTAAGCCGCCGACGTTGCCGATGGAATTGATGAGCGCGATCCCGCCTGCCGCTGCCGTACCGCTCAGAAACGCCGTCGGCATCGCCCAGAAGCAGGGCAGCATGCTCATCATCCCTGCGTGGGCCAGGCATAGCCCAACGAGCGCCAGCCACGAGAATTCCGTTCGCGCGGCCAGCAGCCAGCCGCCCGCAGCGAGCAGCGCCGAGAAACAGACATGGCCGCGCCTTTCGCCGGTTCGATCCGAGTTCATGCTGATCAACGTCATTCCGACGATGGCACTCAGGGAAGGGAGTGCGGCAAGCAGGCCAATGATGAACTTGTCCTCGCCTGCAAACCACTCGCTGATTAACGTTGGAAAGCGAGCGCCCGCGGCATTCGCGCCGACGGCGACCGTGACGTAGACAGCGATGAGCAGCCAGACCTGAACGTCGAGCATGGCGCGAAGCAGATTGCCGCCGTCGCGTTTCGGCCCGGATTGCCCGTCTTGATCGAGTCGGTTCTTGAGCCAGTCGCGGTCATCCGGCGTCAGCCAGCGAGCATGGGCGGGATCGTCCGGAAGGAACAGGAGGACGACAAATCCCAGCAACACGGTGGGCAAGCCCTCGAGCAGGAAGACCCACTGCCAACCCGACAGCCCGCCTGTGTGGTGCAGTCCTTCCATGATCGCTCCCGAAACGGGATTGCCGACGGCTCCGGAAATGCAAATCGCGGTCATGAACAGGGAAATGACGCGGGCGCGCTCGCGGTTGGGAAACCAGTAAGTCAGGTAGAGAATGACGCCGGGAAAGAACCCCGCCTGGGCCACGCCAAGGAGGATGCGCATCAGGTAAAGGCTGATGGACCCCGTCACCGTCATGGTGGCACAGGAGACGAGTCCCCAGAAAATGAGGAGCAACGCGATCCAGCGCCGAGCGCCGACGCGAGGCAAAAGCAAGTTGGCGGGCAGTTGAAACGCCAGATAGCCGAAATAAAAGATGCCGTAGCCCAGGTCGAACCGGACCGTGGAGATATCGAGTTCTTTCTCCATCGTTAGCCGGGCGAAACCGACGTTGGAGCGATTGAGGATGTTGAAGATGTAGAGCAGGCAAAGCAGAGGCAGGAGTCGCCACGCTGCCTTGCGCAGCACGCCGGGGTCGGGGATGGCGCTCATGATGTCCCTGTGCGAGTGAGAAATCGAGTCGGAGGCGATCCGCTGATTATGACGGAGACGGGAACGATTGCAACGGGCGACCCATTTCGTCAGGTCAACAGGGGATCATGATGACAATCGTTCAACGAAGAGGACCCGGAGTACGCCATACTGCGCGGATCGGTCGCTGACAATGAACCGGAAGTGATGGAGGCGCTCGACCTCATCGGGGTCTTCAAAGAGCAGATCGAGCTGAAAACAGTCCGAACCGGGCCTGAGCCTGCGAATGGGATCATTGCGCAACTCGTCGCCATACTCGCCGAGATGCAGGCGAAGCAGAGTGAACAGCTTGACCCGCGCTTGCCGTGAAAATCGTTCGCAAGAACTGAGGTATTCGTAGACTCCGCCATCCCTGTATCTGAGTGAATACGCCACGGGGGGCCTCCTGTTCAAACTTCTTCTCCAGCCTGAAGTCGAGTGAGGATGTCGTCGTGGGTCAGGTATTCGCTTTCCGGGGTCTCCGCAGCCAACTTCTCCACCCTGGCGATAAGTTCCGCGGACACAGGCGGAAGATCCAGCAACTCTTTGAAGCGGCTGAGGTCCCCGAGAAGCCGATCGATCTCCACCCTCGCTTCCGCTGTAGTATTGGTGACGTCTTTCGCCTCTGAACCCTTGCTGTCAGCCAGTAAATCAACCCTCGCGATTACTCGTGTGGCCGTCCGGAGACTGTCGAGGAACGCCTCGATGGTCCGCAGGAAACTTCGCCCGCAGACACCCTCTTTCAGATGGGCATGTTCCTGACCCCAGAGTTCGGCGATCAGTCGGACGACAAGGAGATTGGAGGAGGCGAATATCCGAAGATCGCCTGTACTCGGCGCGGTGTCCTCCCGCGAGACCGCTTCATCGAGCGGTCGAAGACTGCTGTTCGCGATTTCTGGGAGGAGCATCGTCATCATGGGGTTCCCCTCGCTTTCTGGGGGGTCTGAATCGTCGTTGTTGGTAGTGCTGTACTGAGTCTACCGCGCCTGTCCTCACAGGACAATGGCTCCAACCAGACCCGGGTCGCCGGTTTGCGTCCATACAACCCCCGCCCGCAAAAGCCGGGCGGCGGCGACAGAGCTTCGCTGATTCACTTTCATGCCGGGGTAATATCAGCACACTCACACGAAGAATGGCGGCGAACTGTCGCAGGACCAGACGCAGGGTTACGGGCCAGAGCGCTACCAGATGCCGACACTACTTCGCTGTCAATCCAAACCTTCTCGGCGGCGAGACGCACGTCAACGTGGTCATCACGCGTCACGCCGGAACGCCCCGCGAGACAAGCGAACGGCGCCGCGCTGGACGCTGCCTGAGCGATGACAGCCTTCTCGGCCGGGCGCAAACGCAACGGAACCGTTGTGGCTTTCCTCGATCCTCGTGGTTTTGGCTTTCTCGTTTTGCGCATCCGAAAAACTCCTCGTTGACGATTTGCAATCGTAGCGGAATGTCAGGGCAGTGTCCATACACTGTCCAGCACTGGGAAACTGCTACTTCAGAATCCCAACGAATCGGGCGAGAAGCCTCGCATTCATTGCTCACTTCAGGAGACTCTCATGCTGATGCGCTTTGCATTCCAGGGAACCTGGCTGCTGGCCGTGCTGCTGATCGTGCCGGCCCGGGCAGCCGACGAGGAAAAGGAGAACCCCATCCTCGCCTTCGTCAAGACTCGAGTGAAGGACCAGAAGAAGCCCTTCACGCTCGTCGTCCGGCTCACGGTGAAGGACGGCTCGGCGGCGAAATTGGAGGAAGCCTTCGCCACGGCCGCCAAGGCCACCCGCGCCGAAAAGGGCTGCCTCACCTACGATCTCAACCGCGACACCGACAACGAGACCCGCTATGTCGTTTACGAGCGCTGGAAGAGCGTGGCCGACCTCGATGCGCATCTCAAGACCGATCACATCAAGGCGCTGCTGAAAGCGCTGCCCGCGTTGATCGACGGCGCACCGGAACCGCACGTCCTGATCCCTGCGGGAGAGTAAGTCCCGCCTGGCGAG
>JBBSDR010000597.1:0-5246 GCA_038240465.1 Gemmatales bacterium | reverse complement strand
GCGGCGAACGGGTTGGGCGGCACCGATTGCAGCGGCGAGTCGGAACAGGAGGAGTGGGCGGGTTGCGCCTCAGGTCTGCACGGCGTCGAATTTGACGAGCGAATACGGTCCAAATAGCAGCAAAGGAAGCCAGGCCGACAGCGCGGGAGTGATCAAGTTGTTGTCGCCAAGGTAGCGGCACAGGTAGGTGGTGGCGAAGAACAGGCCGCACAGGGCCAGGCACATGCCGACCCCGACGTAAATGTTGCGGTTTTGATCGCCGAGGATGACCGACAGCCCGAGAAGGACCAGAAGTATGCTCAGAAGCGGGCGCGTGAGCCGGCTGTGAAACAGGACCGCTTTTTTCCGATCGATCGAGGACGCTCCCTGGCGGGAATCCTCGCACTGCAAATCGTGGTACAGCTGCCAGGTCGATGACAGCAGATAAGCGTTCTGATGGCGCGTCAGCGCTTCAAAGTCGATCTTGCGAACCTTGAGGAAGAACTTGCCCTTGTCGATCTGTTCGAGGATCGGGTTTTCGCCTGGCTCGAGTTCCTCCGGCGACGTCTTGGTTCCGGACAGTTCCCAGCCGCCGGTGCGCGGACCGGGACCGGGGGGGACATAACGAGCCTCGTTGGCCGTCAGGTGGCTCATCCGGCCGAGCACTTCGGTCGGGATCGTGCATTGAAAGCCCTTGATAACCAGGCCCTTGCGCGTGGCCTTGGTTCCTGTCAGTTGGATGCCGTTCGGCTCGTAGCCGCTGCGGACCTGCACTTCCTTCTCGCCGTTGGGATCATCGCGCTGGAACATCAGCCGGATGCCGATCGAGGGAATGATCAGTTCCTGGTTGACGATGTTGAAGGTCATCAGCACGCAGGCGCTGATCAGCACGGGCCGGACGATGCGCTGGGTCGAGACGCCGCTGGAAAGCAAGGGGATCTGCTCGTTGTTGCGCCGCATCCAGGCGATGGTGAAGGTGGCAGCCAGCACCAGGATCGCCTCACAGAGGCGGTCGAAGATCTGCCAGACCTTGTAGCCGTAATAGACGCCGACTAGCTGCGTGGTCTTGCCGATGCCGCCGGTGTGATGAGCGAAATCATCGAGGTTCGTGAACAGATCGACGACGATGTACAGCGACAGCAAACTCGTCAGGCAAATGAAGTAGCCCTTGAAGTAGTTGCGGATCAACTGGCGATCAATGAGCGTCAACATACTTCCGCCCGTAACGAGTTCGGAGTGTTTCGGACACGGCCGCCCTCAACGAGGCAGGACAGCCGTGGGACGGTTCGACAGGGACACCGGGGCCGGGTGTCCTCGACGCAGACCGGGGCGATAGCTCAGGACATACTGGTAGACGTAGTCGTTGGCGGCGGTGCAATCCTTGTCGCCAAAGCCGTTGGTGCGCATCTCCTCGACGGCCTGCTCCGGCGTCCAGCCCTGATACTCCATGCGAAAGACGCCGGCCATGCAGCCCGTCCGATGCAGGCCCGCCTTGCAGTGCAGCAGCAGCGGATAATTCTTCGGATCGTCGAAGATTTCCAGCATCTTCTCGATCGCCTCGGGCCGCTGCGCGGGTGTCCAGTCGCGCGGCAGCACATCCGGCGCGATGAACACATAGCGGACCTTCATTTCGCGGCAGAGTTCGGTTTCCTTGATCGTACCGCGATTGAAATAAGTGCGTTCCAGATCGGGACTCGGATAGTCGTCCTGAAGGTTGACGACGGTCTTGATGCCGAGACTTTGAAGGGCGTCGCGGAAGCCTTCGGCCGTCATCTGGCCGCTGCGGTAGAGTCGTCCAGGGACGATGGTTCGCAAGCGCTTGGAATGGGCATACTGGGCGCGATAGTAAACGACGGGCGCGACCACGACGACAAGGACGATGAAGGCGATCGGCGACCAGTGAAGCCAGCGAGACATGAGCGTCCGTTCTCCTCACGAGCAGGGCCACACGAGGGGCGCATCCCGGATGCCGTGGCATCGGGGGCTGGATTGAAGCAGTTTTCACGGAAAAGAACAAGAGCGGTCGATGTTGGCGAGCCGAGCCGCGTAAGCGGCCGGGTGCAGCGAAGAACCCGGCCGCTTACGCGGCTCGGCTCGCCTGAATTGTCACTTTCGACTTGCCAGCAGGCCGGCGACAAACTGGACGGCGTTGCCCTGTTCGCGCGCCACCTCGGCCAGCACGCGATAATCGTTCGCCTGACGGCACAGGTCCGCCAGATAGGTCAGCCAGGTGTTGTCCGCCTGCACCAGATGCTTGCGTGCCACTTCCAGCGCCTCGCCATGCCGCCCCAGCCGCTGCAGCAGCCGCACCAGCACCTCGGCGGGGCCAGTGCCGGTCTGATCGGTCCCCACATCCGCCTTGGCCCGAAAATGCTGCAATCCCTGCTCGACGTTCTCCCCCATCAGGATGGCGAGGTAAACGTCATGGTCCTTGTAAGGCTCGTCGAACGGCGGCTCTTTCTGCGTCTTGAACGACTCCGACAGCCCCGCGCCGTAGGCGCACAGTTCCCGGGCCAGTTCCAGGTCTTCGCCGGCTTCCAGGTCGAGGCTCATCTGCACCGTCGAACTGAGATGCGACAGGTCGATGTGATAGCAGTCCTCGCCGAACAGCCAGGGCCGGCCCGCAACCAGCCGGCGAAGCGTCCCCTTCGGATGAGGCCGGGTCGAGTCGAGGACCGTGCCTTCTTGCCGTTCGACGTCGGCGCCGACGCGCTCGCAAAGGTCGTCATAGAGATTGCGGATGATCCGGCCGACGCAGTAGCGGCGATCCTCCGGCGGCAGCGGCAACTGACCGCCGAGCGTCGTGATCGCGTTGCAGATGCCGAAGCGCTCGATGACCCAGTCGAAGCCCTTGCGCGGCAGCAGGCCCTCGTAGAGGCTGATGCGGATCAGGGCCTCCATGTCCTCGTCCTCGGCGGGCCGGTGATCGGCCATCGCCTGACGGACCGGCCCGGTGTCGCCGATCATGCGGAAGTAGCCATACGCCTGCGGCAGCTGATGGCGCTCCAGGCAGAGTTGTCCGACTTCGCGGCAGGCCGTGCGAATGGCCTCCTCGTACTGGTCCTGTTTGTCGTCGGGGATGTCGGCGACCGGCGCGGTTGGGATAGGGCTGAGGCCAAGCTGCTGCCGCGCGGCGAGGAGACGGGCGTAAAAGAGGCCCTCCAAATTCTCATCGCCCCGAAGGCAGCTGCAGAGCCGATCAATCGCCGCCGCGGCGCCGTTGCTGTCCAGGGTATGTTGCAGTTCCTCGAATACGGCGGGGTCCATGAATGTCCTTCCCGGTGAGTGCGCGAGCCGATGGTTATGCTACTCTGCCGGCAGGGAAATGGCGAGCGTTCCGTCTTCTCTGGAGCATCGCCTGCTCGAGTTGCTTTTCCGGACGCATAATGCAGACGCACATCCGCGATCATCAGGCATAATTGCGAGGCCAGGGCCGGCAACGCGCACGGCTGGGTCCTCTCACTCCTGTCCTCCGAGTCCTCATGTTCCGCCTGTCCTGTCCCTTGATGGCCCTCGCCTGGCTCCTTGCGCCGGCGACCGCGTTCGCGCAGGTCCAGAGGCTGGCCACCGGCTTCGTCCATACCGAGGGACCCGTCGCGGATGGATTCGGCAACCTCTACTTCACGGACTACAAGGATGGACCGGGCAAGATTTATCGGCTCGACGCCGCGGGCCGCTTGTCCGTCCTTGTTGCAAACTCCGATCGCGCCAATGGGCTGAAGATCAACGCCGGCGGCGAGATTGTCGCCTGTCAGGTGAATGGACAGGTCGTGGCCTACAGTCCCGATGGCTCCTCGTACCGCGTCCTCACCTCCTCGTTCTGTGGCCGGCGCTACAACGCTCCGAACGATCTGGTCGTCGATTCGGCTGGCGGCATCTACTTCACCGATCCTTTGTTCGATGCGCCCCGGCCCTTTCCTCCGCAGAAAGTGGCCGCGGTCTACTACCTGGCGCCGTCCGGGCAGGTGACGCAGCTCATCGACGACTTGCGCAACCCCAATGGCATCGCCCTGTCGCCGGATCAGAGGACGCTTTACGTTGTCCCCTCGCTGGAGCGCCATGTGATGGCGTATCCCGTTCTCGCGCCCGGTCAACTCGGTGCCGGGCGTCCGTTCTGCCGCCTCGGGCCGGGGAGAGTGCCTTTCTTCCCCGCCGGCGATGGCGCGACGGTTGATGCGGCCGGCAACCTCTACGTCGCCACTCCGCGAGGCGTGCAGATCTTCGATCCGGACGGATGCTCGCTGGGCATCCTCCTTGTTCCTGAGCGTCCGTACAACGTGGCCTTCGGCGGTCCGGATCGCCGCACGCTGTACATCACGTCAGGCCATTCCCTCTACGCGGCCCGGCCCTGTCTGCCGCGATAGGCCCCTCCTTTCTCCGGCCCACTGCTTACCGTGCCTGCATTTTGACCTTCTCAGTGCAGCATTTCTGTGCATTCCTGAGGCAGTCCCACGAAGACGCCCCAAAATGACAGGACGCAAGTCCTGGTCAGGGAATGACTTGTAATGTTCCGGGAGCCAGCCTTCGCGGCTGGCATCCGATTTGCGATCTTTCTTGTAGGCAACTTTCCTCTCTGAACCAAACTCAGGCGGAGGTGTCAATCATGAGCCGGATGCAACCTGCCCGAACGGCTCCCCTGGCTGCCCTGAAACGGATTGCCTGCAAGCAAGCCATCATTGCCGAACTGGTTTCCGGCCGTCTTTCTCTTCTGACAGCGACGGTCCGCTTCCTTGAAGCGGAAACCGCGGCCGGCACGGAAACCGGCAACATCGAACACTGGTGCCGGACGGTCATCGCCTGGGCGCTGCTGGCCCTGAGCGACCGCCCCGAGCGCGCGGCGACCGTTTCCTCCCGGCTGGAGAGCGAATTGCAATCGCATTTGACCGATTTTGGCCAGGGGCGGCTCGCTCTTGAGAAGTCCTGATAAAGATTTCGCGAGAAACACAACAAGACACCTACCCGGACGATGCGGTCTGATACAATACTGAGCGACCACCATGACGGTGTCGTCAGGTTCCCCCTGATCCTAAAAGGCGGTTCATCATGAGTACGCCGGGACTCCATGTATTCGCGCAAGTCGGAGCGGCCGACTGCCAGGAAGAGGAAGATGTGGTTGAGATCCCTCTGCTGCTGCCGTACTGGCAGGTAGAGGCGCTGGAGAGCGCCGCTCACCAGCAAGGTCTGACCGCGGGTGAAATGATCCGCCACCTGCTTCAGGACTACCTGGCCCGCAAAGCCGGTCGCTGAACGACCCGCCGATTCGCAAG
>JBBSDR010000596.1:0-5252 GCA_038240465.1 Gemmatales bacterium | reverse complement strand
AGCCGCGTAAGCGGCCGGGTAGACTTGCCCGCACCCGGCCGCTCACGCGGCTCGGCTCGCCGCCATCGAGAGCAATTCCGTTGCTTTCTCTCTTGGAGTTTGGCAGAGAAACGGCGTATAATCAAAAGAATAGGTCACGACCTTCAACCGCACAAGATTTGCTCGCAGGGAGAGACGCCATGCAATTCGCCGGCAAAACACTGTTCGTGGGCGTTCTGAGCCTGGCGCTGGCGGCGCCGCTCCTCGCCCAACAAATGCCCAACGGCGGCTTCCGGCCTCCGGTCTTTCAAGCAAACCAGCAGCAGGCCGCCCTCAACCAAGGGGCCCAGTTCGGCGGCTTCGGCGGCGCCCCCTTGATCGGTCCGGCGGCGGGCATCACGGGTGCCGCCTCGTTGACCAGCAATCCAGGCGGCGGCGGTTTCGGCGGCGTCCCGTCCTACTACGGCGCGGGAGCGTCTGCTTCCGGTGGGGGGGGGAGTGGCTATCTGGGTGGATCGAGCCAGGGCTACTACGCGCCTCCCTACACGGCTGAGGACCCCATTGGCGCCTACTACCGCGGCGTCGCCACCCTGACCGTCTCCTACGGCAAGTACATTCAGGACTACCAGAAGGGCCGGCTGCTCAACCAGGAAGTCGAACGCTCGCGGCTGGTCACGCGCCGGCAACTCATCGAAGAATTGCGATACATGCAGTCGCTGATCCCGACGTCCGAGGACATCCGCCGTCTCGACTGGGAGCGCGACCTGGCGCGGGCGCGCAAGCAAGCGCCGATCGGCGACGTCCTCTCGGGCAAGTCGCTCAACGTTCTTCTGACCCAGTTGAAGCAGCTGCACGGCAAGAACCAGCGCGGCCCTTCTTCGACCCCGCTCGACGAGGAGATGCTCAAGCAGATCAACGTCTCGACGAAGTCCGGCCGCAACATCGGCTTCATCAAGTCCGGCAAGATCAAGTGGCCCCTCGCCCTGACCAGCGATGCGTTCGCCAAGTCCCGCGAGGCCATCGACATCAAACTCGAAGAGGCCATCAATCGCGCCAAGTTCGGCAGCCCGGTCGATGCCGTTCTCATGAAGGACCTCCTCGCCGCGCACAAGGGACTCGAAGATACCCTCGATCGGAGAGCAAGCGAACTGACCATGTCGCAGTACATGGAGGCGAAACGCTGCCTCAGTTCCCTCGCGGACGGGCTTCGCACCCTCGAAGATTCGGATGTGCAGAACTACTTCAACCGCAAATACGAGGCGCGAGGCAAGTCCGTCCCCGATCTCATCGACTACATGAATCGCGAGGGCCTGGTGTTCGTCAACGCTGTCCCCGGCGCGGAAGGACCATACCGGACCCTGTACAACTACCTGGCCGCCTACGAAGAGGCTGCCTCTGGCTCCAGTGGTGGAAGCCGCTGAAAACAACACAAACTCGAAATCCGAAATCCGAAATCCGAAATCCGAAACTCGAAATCCGAAATCCGAAATCCGAAGGAAGAGAAGCACTTTGTTTTCTTTCGGATTTCGGATTTCGGATTTCGGATTTCGGATTTCGCTTTTTGCTTTTTGCTTTGTCGGGGGTGAGAGATGGCTGATTTCGTCGTTGTCGCGACCTGGCCCTTCGGACAGACGGCTGTCAAGACGGCCGCGATGCTGCTCGAGCAAGGCAAACCCGCTCTCGACTCCGCCATCGCCGGGGCGGAGGCTGTCGAGGACGATCCGGCGGTCGATTCGGTCGGTTACGGCGGCATCGCCAATGCGGCCGGCACGGTCCAGCTCGATGCCTGTGTCATGGACGGCAAGACGCTGGCGTGCGGCGCGGTTGCCGGCGTCGAAAATATCCGCCACGTCTCCGCCCTGGCGCGGCGCGTCATGGAGAAGACCCCGCACGTCTTTCTTGTCGGCGAAGGAGCGCGTCTGTTCGCCGTCCAGCAGGGGTTCCTGCTCGAGAACCTGAACACACCCGAGAGCGTCGCGGCCTGGCAGAAGCGAAAGCCCGCACCGCGCCGCGAACGCGCGCCCGGAGACCACGACACCGTCACAGTCCTGGCCCTGGACAAAAAAGGCAACCTCGGCGGCGTCTGCTCGACATCCGGTCTGGCTCACAAACTCCCGGGACGAGTGGGCGATTCTCCTCTCATCGGCGCGGGACTCTACGTTGATGATTCAGCAGGGGCGGCCGGAGGGACGGGAGTCGGCGAGGAGATCATCCGCGTGGGAGGCAGCCTGCTGATCGTCGAGGCGATCCGGGCAGGAAAGACCCCACAGGAAGCCTGCGAACTGGCTGTCAAGCGCGTCCATGCGGCGGCTGTGCGGCGTGGCGTGCATCCCGCCCGCGTTGCCTTTCTCGCGCTCGATCCGAAGGGACGTGTCGGCGCGTCCTGCACTCCGCAGACGAACTTCGAGTATGCGGTCGCTCGTCCGGGGAAAGTGGAACTGCTGAAAGCGCCGGAGATCGCAGCGGACCAAAAGTGAGGCGTCGCCCGGCAAGACCAGCCCCGAGCGCCAGCGAGCGGGGTTTGCCGAAGAAACCCCTCGCTGGCGCTCGGGGCTGGTCTTGAATCACTCTTACCGAGCCTGGGCCGTCAGCAGCGGCTTCGATTGGGGAAGGTTGCTCGGACCCGAGACGCCGGGAAGCAGCAGACAATGACCTTCCCTGCGGGACGAGTGATAGAACTGCCATTCCTGCCAGTGAGGCTGATCTGCCGGAGAATGCAGGACGCGGCTGTTCATGCCCCATTTCGACTCGATCAGCATCGACCCATCCGACTCGACCGAGCGCACCACACCCGAGTGAACGATGTCGTCGCCGCTGAAGTAAACGATGAGGTCGTCAACCTCGGGCGAATCAACCAGGTAGTAGCCGTTGTCCTCAAGAATGTTCTTGACGTCATCCCCGTCAACCCAGTAATGGCCATCGGCAAAGACCCAGCCGTGGCAGTTGCATTCCGGGTTGGGAAGGGCGGTTCGGACCATCGTGGAGTGCGCCGAAGCGAAGTGGCGATCCTCGACCTCAGCCATGAGGGTCGCATCGACATCGACGTGAATTTCGTGCAACGGGATGGCCCGGCCACGATCCGTCAGCCCGGAAATGGCCACCTTGTCGTGTTGGGGCGCGCCCATCTGAGCCAGCAGGGCGGACTGTCCGTCGTACTCCTCAATCTGGCGTTCCTGCCACCGCGACCACGCCAGAGGACTCCCCACGCCCAGACCGACCAGAAGCAGCGCCAGCAGATTGGTGGGACCGACGCGCCGAACAAGCGATGAGGCCAGGCAAGACAACAGGGCGCGGTGGAACAGCAAGCCGGCGCTCCAGATAGCCGTCAGGGCTGCCAGCGCCAACCACGAAGCCCGCGAAGGCATGATCGCACGAACAGTTAAAGTCGAACCGAGGAGCAAAGCCAGCACGATAAGCGAAGCAACAACCCCCGGGCGGCTCTGGAAGGATCGTCCGGCAAGAACGAGAGCCAGGCCAAGAACGAGGCAGCCGGAAGCGAAAATGAGGATGCCGAGGGTGTTATCCGGCCCGGAGATGGTGTTCATCGTGCTGTCCTCGGTCCGGGCTGGCTGGCGTTGACGAGAGAAAAAGAGATTTCTCCGCTTCGTGGTCGGAGGGCTCTTCCGTCTCTCCAGACTGTTTAACCCCTCTCTACGAATAAAATACCGCGCAATTCATGAGAAGAGGGTGAGCGAATTCTGAAAAATCGCTCATCGGCCACAAGGAGGCGAGGTCCGGATAAGTGGGAACCCCACGCTTTCGCATTGAGAACTCGCGGTTACAGCCGGATTGTCGGGAGCGGAAAGACCCTTGATGTCCCTCGGAAGCGCGGATGGCTCTTGCTCTGGTAAACTGGTGAAGTTATGGTGAGTAGATGCCTGGAACTGGAATCGCTCTCACGAGTTCTCATTTCCTCGTTGAGGTACACCATGAGTTTCTGCCGCTGGAGAAGGTATACGCTGCCGGTGCTGGCGCTGCTCTATTCCGGTCTCGCGGCCGGTAACGGGTTCGCCGAGGAAAAAAAGTTTCCTGACTTCGACACCTTCGTCAAGGGGGCGAAGGTCTACGATGGCCTGTTCAAGATGCATCAAAAAGAGGGCAATCTCTATGCCGAAATCAAGCCGATGCAGCTGAATCGGCCTTTTCTCTGTCCCATTTCCATCGCCCGCGGCATGGGCATGGGCGGCCACACGCTCAATTTCGACGAGCAGTGGGTCGTGATGTTCAAGCGCATCGACGACAAGGTGCATCTGATTCGCCGCAACGTCCGCTTCACGGCCCGGCCCGGCACTCCCGAGGCGACGGCCGTGCAGACGACCTACACCGATTCGGTGCTGCTGTCGCTCCGCATCGCGACCATCAACCCGATTCAGCAGAGCGTGGTCATCAACCTCAACGACATTTTCATGACCGACTTCGCTCAACTGGGACTCGGCTTCTTCGACTCCAGCCGCAGCACCTGGGGCAGAATCAAGGCGTTCCCGAAGAATATCGAGGTGCAAGTCAGCGCCACCTACGGCGGCGGGCGCGGCCGGGGCGACGACAGCGTCATCGATTCGCGCGGCACGACCATCGTGGTTCACTACGGGCTGTGCGAGCTGCCCGAGCCGGGCTACCAGCCGCGCCTGGCGGACGATCGCGTCGGCTACTTCCTGAGCGTCGTCAAGGACTTCAACTCGGAGAGTGCCGACACGGCTTTCGTCCGTTACGTCAATCGCTGGCGTCTGGAGCGGGCCGAGCCGATCGATCCCAAGCGGCCCGACAAGCTGTCGGCCCCGAAGAAGAAGATTATCTACTGGATCGAGAAGTCGGTGCCGATCGCGTATCGCGCCTTCGTCCGCGAGGGCATCCTGGAGTGGAACAAGGCATTCGAGAAGATCGGCTTCCGCGACGCCATCGAGGTCCGGCAGCAAGAGGACGAGGATTTCGAGCCGGAAGACGTCAACTATAGCACTTTCCGCTGGGTGAACAACGAACAGGGCTACGCCATGGGGCCGTCGCGGGCCAACCCGCTGACGGGGGAGATTTTCGACGCCGACATCATCTTTGACGGCAGCATGGTTCGCTTCTTCAAGATGGAGTACAAGCTCTCGACCGGGTCCGGCACGGCCCTGGAGCCGGCGAGCACGATCGAGGCCGGCCGCAAGGGCTGGGGGCTGAGCTTGCCGCTGCAACTGGGCGACAGCGAGCCGCGCGGCTGGAGCGAGCCGCGCCAGGCGGATGGGCAGTCGAGTGAGCGCAAGGCCCTGGAAAAACGGCTGCTGGCGATCCGT
>JBBSDR010000595.1:0-5265 GCA_038240465.1 Gemmatales bacterium | reverse complement strand
GCAATCGCCTACCGACCCCCGGCCCAGCGCCGAAATCCGTCTCGGCGTCGGCAAGGAACAGCGCTCGGTCGTCCTGGCTGTCTCGAAGAGAGATACGGGAGTCGCTTACGGAGCCTACATCGATGCGCTGGAAAAGGCGATGGGAGGCAACGTAGTCGGAGCGGTCGTCGTCTGGCCCGCCGAGAAACTGGGCGTGGGACCAAAAGCGAAAGCGTTTCTGAAGTATCAGGAAAAAGTGGCTGCCAAGAAGGTCCGTCCTTTTGCCCTGGATAGTCAGGAGCAAACATTCCATCGTCTGGAATGCCTACGCCGCATCATCAATCAGGCGCAAACTGGATACCTCCAACTTGGTGGCAAGACTCTCTCGGTGATCGACTGCCGGAAGCTGATCATCGAGACAAAACAACTCGACAAACTGAAACTGTTCGAGTTTCTCTTCGAGGGCTGGCCCGAGATCGAGAGACTTCGGACAAGTGTTCCCGCGCTAGAGCAGGTCGGGGCGGCGACGGCTCCAGTCACTGTGAATGCTCCGAAAGGAGCATCAGAGCATCCTCTCAACCCCACGATCAAACGCCTAGATCCGTCCAGGCCACTGCCTCCGCCACCGCCACCGTTGCCTAACGGGGCTTCCGCTGGTGCAGCCGGAGCGCAGGCGATGCTCGACAAGGTCATCGAGAATCTTCGTATCTTGGGACAGCCGGTAAAAGCGAAAGGGGTCGAGGTGGGGCCGACGTTTATTCGGCTGAAAGTCGATCCTCAGGGCCGAACCGATTTCGCCAAGGTCCGGCGACAGGCGGACAACCTCAAGATGCACCTCGAACTGGATCAGCGCCCGATCATCGAAGCGCAGCCTGGCTACATTAGCATTGACGTGCAGCGTTCCGATCGGCAGTCGGTTTCTCTCGCCCCACTGATGAAAGCGCTCCCGCTGAAGTTCAAGGGCCAACCCGTCTTTCCGGCCGGGGTGGACGTCTCTGGACACACGCACTGGATCAACCTGGCTGAGTCGTCCAGTTGTCACCTCCTCATCGCCGGCACCACCGGAAGCGGCAAGAGCGAGTTCATGAAGGCCATGCTCGCCGGCCTGGCCTCCGTTCTCGGACCAGACCAACTTCAGTTCCTGATCATTGATCCCAAACGGGTGACCTTCAACTTCCCGCACGCTTCTCCCTACCTGCTCCAGCCAGTCGCCCATGAACTCGACGAGGCACTGCCCTTGATGGAAGAATGCGTCCAGGAAATGGAACGGCGCTATGTCCTGCTCCAGCAGCGCCAGAAGACTCACATCAGCGAACTGAGCGGAGCGGACGCCCGCCCCTGGCGCGTCCTGGTCTTCGATGAGTTTGCCGATTTGATGGTCGATCGGGCGGATAAGAAGGCCATGGAAACGATGCTAAAGCGGATTGGCGCCAAAGCCCGAGCCGCAGGCATTCACCTCGTCCTGGGAACTCAGCGGCCCGAGGCGTCGGTGGTGACGCCGCTGTTGCGCAGCAATTTGCCCGGACGCATCAGTCTGCACGTCACTTCGGAGAAGGACTCCAAGCTGATCCTGGACTCTTCGCCCGAAGCGGCGTATTTGCTGGGCAAGGGCGACCTGCTGTTCCGCCAGGGAGGCGGCCAGGTCCGCTTGCAGAGTCCCCTGGTTTCCACAAGTGAACTGCACGCCGCTCTGAAGATGGAGTAGGTCTTGCACGTTCAGCCGCGACCTTCTGGCGAGCGCGTTGTTCGCAAGCGCTCGCCAGAGGCTCGCGGCTAAACCATCCGCCTCAGTTCGTGAATGTGTTCAGGTATTCGCTGGCGAGGTAGCCGACGTCGAAGCAACCGGCAGGAACGTCCCACTCGGGACTAGCGCTCTCGTCTTCCAGGGCGGTGCGCAGTTCTTCACCGTCCTTGAAACGCCTGTCGGGGTGAGCGAGACAACGAGACAGCAGCCGAAGCGTTCGTGAATCGACTCCAGCCGTTTCCAGTTGTTTGACAAAATCGTAGGAAGGGCGTTCGAGACGGTTCACGAGCAGTTGATACCAGATGACACCAAAGGCGAACACATCATCCTGCGCGGGCGACCGTGGTTCGATCGGACTACTGGCTTCCGGCGGCAGGTACATTTGAGTGCCGACCACCACAGCTTGCGAGACCAGAACCGACCCTGTTGCTGTCTGGTTCTCCTCGATCTTGCTCAGGCCAAAGTCCGTAATCTTGGGGATGATGACTTTTCCCGTCGTCAGCAGAATGTTTGCCGGTTTCAGGTCGCGATGCGCGACCTCGGCGGAATGCGCTTTCGCCAAGCCTCGGGCCACTCCCTCCATGAACGCTTGCGGATTTAGGGACTTGCGGTCCTCAGGATGGGCCAGGATCCAGTCTTCCAGAGAGCCACCACCGACGTACTCGAGAACCAGGAAGGGCCAATCCTCCTTCTCGATCACCACGTTGTCGAAGTCAATGATATTGGGATGGTTTCTGAGCCGGTCCTTGACCCGGAACAAGACTTCCTGTTCTTTGCGCAGCCACTCCTTGGCTCCAGTCAGGGTGAAGAACTTGAACGCCCGCGGATCGGGATGTAACTTGCTTTTGCCCAGCCAGACTTCGCCGAAGGCCCCCATACCCAGGAAACGCTCGAGCTTCCACTCCATCCAGCCAGGCCCGACAGGTTCCCCTGTGTTGCGGCGAGGCTGGATGTTGGCCAATAGCTGTTCGAGGAGGCGCTCGCAGCGGAGATAGCTGCTCAGGGCGGTCCCGTGGGTAGAATGAAAGCGTGCCCCACGGCTCAGATTCGTAAGCAGCATGATCAACTCGTCACGATATTTGCGCTCCAAGGGTTTCGGAAACTTGTACCCTTCCACTAACTTGCGGATGTCGTCCTCATTCACGCAACCGAGTTTCTGCAAGAACGTCAGGACATCCTTCGCCTTGGAGTCCTGATAGGTTTTCCGCAGGTGAGACTTGAGCCACTGACCGATACTGAGCGCCCCGCCCACGACGCTAAAGGAAGAGGCCAGAGCCGACAAGATAGTGTTCACGATCTCCACGGCGACACCTCCAGGGACATGACAGGGACGCTTGCGGCTCCGAGCCGTTCGCATTAAACGTCTGCAAGAGCATGGAGCGGTTCTGAGGCTCGCACCCCTCGTCAGCAACGGACTGGACAAAAGTTTCAGGGCCACGAGAAACACTGTACAACCTGCAAGCTGAGTCTGCAAAGCAATTTATCCCCTTGTCACGAAATCCGGATTTGCGGCTTGCCGTGGGGCGAAAAAGGAGGCAAAATCCGTTGTTCAGACGTCGCGTGCTGGCCACTACGCCAGCAGAGCGAGTTGTTCTCGGGCGTGTTCAAGCTCCTCCTCGACTGCCTCCTTGCGCGGCAACCCGAGCGCCTCCATCTCGCGCTGGACTTCTTCAGCCGGGTAAATGCTCGCGTTTCCCATCGCAACAAGCCGCAGATGGGAACGAAAGAAAAACTCGGCCGCCTGCTTCTTGCCAATCCGGCTGGCGCAGACGCCGATCCGGTACAGCACGTCCGTCAGCAGCGACATCCCCCATTCCTCACCCTCGTTGCACTCCTCCAGGACGGTGGCCGGCCAATCGTTGATGAACACCTTGTAGACGTCGAGAGCTTCGTTGAATCGCCCGAGCATGTCGAGCGCCCCAGCATAATCCCAGAGAACAAGGGGACAACGCGGAGCGAGCGTGCGGGCGCGACTGGCGTACTCGAGAGCGGTCTCGTACTTGCCCTCCTCGTAGTAAGTCGTGCCGATGCGAGTCAGGAGCCAGTGGTCTTCCGGCGACTTGACCAGTTGCTTTTCGAGCAGGGCGCGTGCCCTGGCCCATTGCTCCTGTTCAAGGAGGCTGTTGACTTGACGGCTGACCGCGACTTTTGAGGTCATGGCTGACCTCCTTCTTGCTTTTTGTCCCGATCGGGACGCCGGCGTTTGCGCTGTTGTTTCTTCCGCTTCGTGTCTCCCTTTTCCCCACCCGCGTCCTTCTTCTTTCGACTCAGCCTTTTGGTGTGTCCATTCCAGGTGGATTTACGGACGTTCTTGCGGTGTTCTTCTCTCATGGGACACGCAGAGACAACGGTATTGTATCACCGCTGGACCCCACTCTATCGGAAGGCTGCAATCAACCCCTTTCCGCTGCCGCAGACGCTGAAGAGATTCCAGGCTCCATCGGCCACATCATCGCGTCGCAACGGTTGCAGGCCAGGCCGCGTGCAGGGCCTTGACGGAACCGATGCGGCAGCGTGTGGCGGGGATGCCTCAGGTCGGCCATGGGAGTTTCTGCGTCTGCGGCAAACCGCCAGTGAACTTCTCGCCCGCGCGTCAGCGGGATACAATGGACAGATCGGTGGGATAACGTCGGCGTTGCCTTACGCTCTCCAGCGACGGGTATCCCTACCCGTCGCACACCTGGCCCGAATAGTACAGGGTGACAACATGAGCGATGAACGAACGATTACAGATCTGGCAGAGAATTATCGCCGTCAAGGATATGACGTTATCCTTCAGCCCTCTCCTGACGATCTGCCAAGTTATGCCCGAAATTCTACTGTCGATCTTGTTGCGCGGAAGGAACGAGAAATTGTCCTGCTGACACTTCAGGACTTGCCGCAACAACCTGATGTGATGGTTGCGCTTGATGAGGGGATTCGATATGCATCTTCTCTGTCACTGGAAGCCGAACAATTGACGAGGTTAGATCTCCCTCGGTCTGCACTCATCATTGCCTGGGCTTCGTTTGAGGCGATTGCTAGGGACGTATTGTGGCAACTTGGAGAGAAATCCGATCGTTATCTTCCTGGCGACATTATCCGGGACCTACATACAAGAAACCTCATCCATCCGGGTGATGTTTCGGTGCTGAACCGTTGCTTGAATCTCAGGAATGCCGTTGTGCATGGCGTTCGCCCTGATGCATTGTCTCCTGAATTGGCAGTATACCTGGTGGACCTTGGCAGACGTCTGATCCGGGCAACCCCCGCAGGTATGGCATCCGCCCCGCTGTCTTCCAGTTCGGCAACAATCCTCAGAACACGTTTGAACCAGGCCCCAGAACTGAGGGCCAAGGTCGAGAAGGTCAACGAGTGGTTGCAGGACATTCTCGGTTCATCGCGCAGTATCGTTTCGGTGGAGTGGGATTTGGCGGAGGATGCCCGTGAACGACGAGTCATCACCCTGACTTTATCTGACTTCACCGGTACGGTAACAACGACATTCGATCCTACTGAGCTTGACGTGGAACACCACATGAGGTTCAGACTCAATCGCCTCT
>JBBSDR010000594.1:0-5270 GCA_038240465.1 Gemmatales bacterium | reverse complement strand
TTACGCCGTGCCGCTCGCCTTCAAACTCGCTGTTGTCAGGGCGTCGGCGTTCCCCACGAGGGCGGAGACAGCGACGAGGCCGAGTCACGCGACAGCACCGAGGAAGGAAGCATGCGTGAGGCCCCAAAGGCTTCCGCACGGGCCGGCGGCGTCCCCAGCGATGCCGCCGGCATCCCTCCAGTCGCCTTCGGAGATGACTGCGGCACCACGCCTCCCGGCAAGTCCCTGGCCGGTCCGCCCATCGTCGGCAGATCGCTCATGTCGCGGTCATCCGGAACCTTCGGCATCTTCTCCATCAGGCTCGGCAGCGAGGCGGGTTTGTCCTGGGGCAACTCGGGCAGCATCGCCTTGCGGTCGCAGCCCTCGCCGGCGTCGGAGCAGTGAATCGGCGCGGCCCTCTCTCTGAGTACAATAGCCTTGTTCCGCTCCTCGTGATGAGCGACCGCCCGTTCGCGAGCACAGCCGGGCAGGTCGCCCTCGGCGATCACGATGTTGTTGTGCGTCAGCAACGTACCCTTGGCATACTCGAAAGTCGCCAGCGCGTTGTTGTACTGGACGATGGCGTTGTACTCGTTGGACAGGGCATCCGCGAAGAACCGCTGGGCCTCGAGAATCGTCTGGTCGCTCAGGTCGATCTTCTCGCCCAGGAGGAGGAACCGCAAGCGAAGTTGCAGGCCGTAGGCTTCCCGCTGCGCTCGCTGGGCCTTGATCTGCTCGTAGAACTGGAACAGTTGGCGATACTGCAACGCGAGGAACTGCTGCGTTTTTAGTTCCTGGTCCTTCAGCAGAGCATAGCCGCGAGCCAGGTTGAGTTGCGCCCGGCGAACGTTAGCGTGAGCCTGACGGAAGCCGAGGGGCACATTCAACCGCAGACCCAAGGCCCAGTTGCTGAACTTGTCATCCGAGAGGTTGCGGAAGGCGTTCTGGCTGCCTGGCCCGTCGAGCCGCGTTCCGATCGAGTTGATATCGTAGGTGGCCGTGAAACGCAGATCGGGCATCAGGTCGTTCCGGGTCTGGAGGACGGCGAGTTGCGCGACCTTGAGTTCTTCACGAGCGACGACCAGTTCGGGCCGCAAGTTGAGCGCTTCCTCAAGAGCCATCTGCCAGTCGGGCTGATACGGCGCCAGCGTGGGCGTGTCGCTGGGAATGAGGCGATTGCCGTCCTCGCCCGGCAGGCCGAGCAGTTTGCGCAACTGGCGTTCGGACTCGAGGACCCGCCCCAGGGCGTCGATGCGCTGGCCGCGGAACAGTTCGTACTGGCCGCGTGTGCGGGCGACATCGGCCAGCTTGATACCCTGGGCACCGCCCGCCAGGTGCTTGGTGCGGGTGGTGCGCCACGATTCGTAAGCCAGACGCAGACCCAGTTCGCGGCTGTAGAGGTTCCAGTAGGAGCCATAGAGGTTCCAGTAGGCGACCTCGACGTTGACAACCATCTGGTTGACGCTGGCCTCGAAGTCGGCTCGCGACTGATCGTAGCGGATGCGCGTGATCAGGATACCTTCGGAAGTCGGCTGCAGGAAGTTACCAGGGATGGCGGCCAGGACGGGAGCCGGAAAGGCAGCCCGAAGCTGGTTGATCTCGACGCCGAAGCCCTGCAACAGAGGCTGCTCGAACTGGAACTGCAAGGTCGGCGTGTACGACGGATTGACCGTCGCCGGCAAGTTGGTGTACTGGTACTGCGTGTTGAACGTGATGCCCGCCACGCCGCCGGTCGGCAAGGGCTTGTACAGGGCGGCATTGAAGCTGGCCGCGTCGGTCTGAATGGCGTTGAGCGCGCCGGTTCGGCCTGCCTGGAAGGCGTCGAGAGCGGTGCCGATCGGCCGATCCGTCACGTTCCAGTTCATGCTCGACTGGAAGATGGCGTCGAACTTCGACAGCGAGCTTTCGATGCTGGCCTGGGCGATGGCCGGATCGAGAGCGAGGACGCGAATCTGATCGCTGGTCAGACCGGCCCCGCCCTGGAAGCGGACAAGGGTGTCGTCGCCCTGGCCATTGAGGGCGATGCTGCCGCGCGTCCCCTGCTCCATGGCGATCGAGATGGACTCGGCCAGCGACAGGAAGCGCTTGGGACGATCGGGATCGAGGACGTTTCTCGGCGTCGGCGTCTGGAAGACGCTCACAGCAGGCGTTTGGCCCGCGTTGGGCTTCTCCGCGAGTTGGACGGCGAGCTGGTCGCGTGCGTGGTTGTAGTCGCACTCCTTGATGAAGCACTGCTGTTTGCATCCCGCGGTGGCGGCCATCAGGAGCGCCGCGGTCCAGATTCGTTTGTACCAGCGCATTCGTCTTTTCCCCGTTGGAAGTCCGCCCCGGCTCGGTGACCTTGTGGTCTCCTCTGGACCGAGCCTCCCCCCACCGATTCGAGACCTGCTGCCTGCTAAATGGCGCGCGGTGCTGGAGATGCTTGATGAATGTATCGGCTGTTCCTGTTGCGGAATGTAGTCAATTTGTTCGGCCTGTATGGGTTGTGCCGGCGCCCGGCTCGCGAGACGAAAAAAGGCGAGGGAAGAGCATGAACTCCCCCACTCGCCTCGTTCTTGCCGCTTGCGGCTTGGCGGGCCATCCGCCGACTCAGTGTCCGGGAATCGATCCCAGCGAACCGCTTGGACTCATATTGGCGTTGGGTCCAGTTGGGCCACCCGCCTCTGTCACCTCACGGCGCGGGCCAGCCTGGTTCAGCGTTCCCTTGGGATAACGCGGCGCATTGCTGTAGCGCGCATCGTTCTCCGGCGGATCGCGAACCTCGTCCGCCGGGATCGGCGGCTTGATCTGGGTGCGCGTCGTTTCGCAACCGGCCCCACAAACCAGGGCGAGCGCAACCCAACCGAGCAGCATCCTTACGCGCATGGCTTTCCTCCGCTCCCCATTGTCGTGCGTGCGGCGAACTATAGCCGCGCCTCTCGATTCGTCAAGAGCGTCTTCGCCGGCACGTTCCTTCCATCTCCTTCGACTGCCCGTCCTTCTCTCCTGAGTCTACTTCTTCCTCTGCATCCTTGTCGTCTCGTCCGCCGATAGTTTTTTCGCACAGCCTTGCCCCGATTGTGAATAGCAACGTCCGATGATATACTAATGAACAGGTAATGTTCCATTCGGCGAGATGGGCAGGAGGAGGAGACAATGGGATTCTTTTCCGGACGGGTAACCTGTGTCCGCTATCGCGTTCAGGGGCATTCGCCGGGGACGTTCGGCCCCGAGCATCTGGAGAAGCTGGCGGCCAACGCCATCGGCAAGGCCCGGGTGATGTCCGGCGACGGCGTCGAGGTGGGCTGGACGGCCGGCGATCACGTCCTCGACTTGCAGTTCGATCTGGCCAAGAACATCGTCAACGAGACCCTGCATTTCGCCCTGCGCGTCGATCAGCAGAAGATTCCCGGCGACCTGCTCAAGGCGTATGCCCAGGTGGAACTGCAAGCCCTGGCGGCGGCGAATCCGAGCGGCCGTCCCAGCGCGCGCCAGAAGAAAGAGGCCCGACAGAGCGCGCAGGATCGGCTCGAAAACGAGGCTCGCGATGGCCGATTCCTCAAGCGCAAGGTGATTCCAGTCCTGTGGGACAGCCCATCGAACGAACTGCTGCTGGGATCGACCAGCGCCACGGCCGTCGATCGCTGCCACACGCTCTTTCAGCAGACGTTCGGCCAGGGTTTCGAGCCGCTGTCGGCCGGCAAGCAGGCGTTCTATCTGGCCCAGCCCCGCCAGCAAACCCGCGGCATTGATGACGCGGAAGTGTCGGCGGTCGTGCCGGGGCTGTCGGCAGCGCAGGTGGCATGGTCGCCGGACGAAGCGAGCCGCGACTTCCTCGGCAACGAGTTCCTGCTCTGGTTGTGGTTTCAAATGGATTGCGAGAACGACGTCATCACCCTGGCCGACGGTTCGCAGTTGGCGGTAATGCTGACGCGGACCCTGGTGCTGGAGTGTCCGCGCGCGGAGACCGGCAAGGAGACGATCACGAGCGATGGGCCGACCCGGCTTCCGGAGGCGCGGCGGGCGATCCAGGCCGGCAAGCTGCCGCGCAAGATGGGCATGATCCTGGTACGGCACGATCAGCAGTACGACCTGACGTTCCAGGGGGAGTCGCTGTCGATCAGCGGAGCGCGGCTGCCGGCGCCGGAGGCGCAGGACGAGCGCGCCCGGCTGGAGGAGCGTGTGACGCAGTTGCGGCACCTGCTGGAGACGCTCGATCTGCTGTATGATACGTTCGTGCAAGGCCGGGCGACGGACGACTGGAGTCGGGAGCTGTCGCGGATGCAAAAATGGCTGCAGCGCGAGGAGAAGACTCGGGCCGCGGGGTGAACGAACCGCGGCCGAGTTGGCAGTGTCCTTGTGCGGGATCGAGGACCAACTGCCATGATCGAGACCGACTGGCTGACCGGCGAAGACCCGCAGGCGATGCTCGAACACCTGCGGCGGACCCGGCGAATCCATCGCACCCCCGCCGGCAAACGCAAACTGCGCCTGTTCCTCTGTGCCTGCTTTCGCCAGTTATGGGATTTCCTGCCCGATCCGCGAACGCGAGCCGTCATCGAGTTGGCGGAGCGGCTCGCGGATGGGCCGTTCGATTCCGAAACGCTCAACGTCATTGAGGAATCTGCGAACACCGCTCACTGGGAGGCTGTCGCGGCGATCCTGCGGGAAGGCAGCCAGGCGTCTCGATGGAAGGCTTCCATCGCTCATCTCGCCGACCAGGTTCGTCTCGCTCTGGAGCCGGACCCCTGGCGAGGGGCAGGTTCCACCGCTGTTCAGATCGATCATCTCACCCTCAGCAACCCTCTGCTCGCCGCTCTGGCCGGTCCCGCCGTCCGCGCCTGTCTCGTTCGCGAAGTCTTCGGCAACCCCTTCTATCCAACGGTCCCCGATGTGATCTGGCTCGAATGGAACGATGGCACGGTCTGGAGGATGGCGCGGACGATCTACAACGACCATTGCTTCGATGACCTGCCGATCCTGGCCGATGCGCTGGAGGACGCCGGCTGCACCGAGAGTGACCTCCTCGACCACTGCCGCAGCGGCGGAATCCATGTACGCGGCTGCTGGGCGGTCGATCTTCTTCTGGGGAGGGGCTGAGCAGACGCATTTGCGATGCGTGAGGCGTGGATGGGGAAAGGTATGACCTCGGCATGAAAGTGGATGGGCGAAGGTCTGTCGCCGCCGCCCGGCTTGTCCGGGCGGAGCGCTGTTTGACAACCAGAGGGCTGAGGTCCTTCTCCCTCCTCGCCACCGCCCGGCTTGTCCGGGCGGAGCGCTGTTTGGATACCAGAGGACGAGGCGGATTTATC
>JBBSDR010000593.1:0-5274 GCA_038240465.1 Gemmatales bacterium | reverse complement strand
TGCACCTGCACCATGATGCGATGGCCCTTCTTGAAGGTGTGCAGCACGTCGAGCAGTTCCAGCGGCACCTTGGTCGGCTGATTCGAGACGAACGCCTCTGGCCTCTCCTTGGAGTTGCGGTAGCGGCCGCGAATCACCTCGCTCCGCACCATCATCTGATAACCGCTGTAGGGCCGAGTGAGAGGAAGGTTCGCCGGCCGGCCCTTGGGGTCCTCCGCGCCGGCCGGGAACACATCGATCAGCTTGACGATCCAGTCGGAGTCGGTCCCCGAGGTCGAGACGCGCAGGTCGGCCTGCAGCGGTCCCGCGAGCGTCACGTCCTTGTCGAGCGCCGCGCTCTGGTAGGACAGCACGTCAGGCCGGCGGGCCGCGAAACGCTGGTCGTCGGTCATGTACTCGACCGCCATGCCGAGCGTGACGGCCTCGGTGAAGGGGACCGGCCGGGCGGGATCGCTGACGTACTCGTCGTACTGTTCGCCTTCCTCGGCGGGCGGCTCGAAGGACAGCTTGCCTCCCTTGTGGAGATAGAGCAGCTTCTCGGTCGTTTCCTTCGGCGGCCAGGCGTCGAAGGCGCGCCAGGCGTTCTTGCCGGTCTCGAAGACGGTCGCCTTCGCTTGTTTGAAGTTGCCCTCGCCCTTGAGGAAGTGGTTAAAGAAAGGCAGTTCGATGTTCTTCTGGAAGTGGTCCGAGGTAGCCGAGCCGAACTCGATGTTGCCGATGCGCTGGCCTCGATTGTGCGACCAGCCGCCGTGGACCCACGGCCCCATCACCAGCACGTTGTGGATGTCGGGGTTCTCCCTGTCGAGTTGCTGGTGGATCTTGAGGGGGCCATACAGGTCCTCGGCGTCGAACCAGCCGCCGACGGTCATGACGGCTGGCGCGACCTTCTTGAGATGAGGCAGCAGGTTGCGCGTCTTCCAGAAGTCATCGTAGTTGGCGTGGTCGCACATCGCGTTCCAGAAAGCGACCTGGCCCTTGAAGTATCTCGTGTCGGCGTTCCGCAGCGAGCCGAGATCGAGGTAGAACTGATAGCCGTCGCGGGTGCCGTAGTCGAACTTGGGATTGCCCTTCGTCGTCAGTTCGGGCCGCGGCTTGCCGAACTGGGCGAAGAAGTTGAAGGCGTGCGGCAGGAAGAAGGCGCCATGATGGTGGAAGTCATCGTACCACCAGTCGGCGATGGGCGCCTGCGGCGAGACGGCCTTGAGCGCCGGATGGGCATCGATCATGCCGGCGGCCGCGTAGAAACCGGGATACGAGATGCCCCACTGGCCAACCTTGTCGTTGTGGCTGGTGAGGTTCTTGAGGAGCCAGTCGATGGTGTCGTAGGTGTCGGTCGATTCATCGACGTCGGTCTTGTTCATCTTGACGGCGCGGTGCGGCGTCATGTCGATGAACTTGCCCTCGGACATGTAGCGGCCGCGAACGTCCTGGTAGACGAAGATGTAGCCTTCCTTGAGGAAGAACGTATTGGGGCCGATGGCGTCCTTGAACTTGTCCTCGCCATAGGGGGCGACGTTGTAGGGCGTACGCGTCATGAGGATGGGATACTTCCTCGACGAATCCTTGGGCGTGTAGATGGCGGTGAAGAGGCGAACGCCGTCGCGCATGGGGATGCGGACTTCGCGCTTGGTGAAGTTGGCGAGGATGAACTCTTTCGGCTTTTCGGGTGGCTGCGCGGCCCGGGTGGCCGAGACGAGCAGAATCGCGGTAAGGAAGGACCATTTCATGACAGCGTCCATCGAGTCGGGGATGCGGGCAACTTCCCGGACCATGCTATCGGCGCGCGCGAAGAAGTGTTAGAATAAACCGGCGAAAGGAGGACGAGCCATGTCAATCGTCACGATTCCCGAAGAACTACAGTCGATCCTGTCGAAGTTGACGGAACGTGCAGAGTTGCGCGATGCGACAGGCAACTTTCTCGGCACATTCACGCCTCAGAAAGTTGCCGAGGACGAGATGTACGAGGAGGTAATCAAATCCTTCGACCTCGTGGAAGGAAAGCGGCGGTTGGAGGAGTTCTTCGCATCGGGAGAGCAAGGCTGCTCAGCCGAGGAGTTCTTTGCGGAACTGGAAGAACTGGAGAGGCAGGCCAGCAGGCGAGGTGGTAGAATGCACCAGCAAAAGGAGGACAGCTCATGTCGATCGTAACAATTCCTGAAGAACTGCAAGCGATCTTGTCGAGGCTGACGGAACGGACAGAACTGCGCGATGTGGCAGGCAACCCACTGGGTACGTTCACACCGAAACAGGTGCTGGAAGAGATGCTGTATCAGCGAGCAGACCAGGAACTGAATCCCGAAGAGATTCGGCGAGATCTGGAGGAGCAGGGAGGGGGATTCACAATCGAAGAAGTGCTGGCACGCCTTCATTCGCTGGAGAATGCTTGATGCGCTACATCGTGAATTGGCGACCCGTCGCTCTCGATCAACTGGCGCTGATCTGGATACAGGCGCCGAATCGTCAGGCTGTTGCCGACGCGGCACACCGAATCGATCTCGCGCTCCGGATCGATCCCGATCAAAAAGGGCGGCCGCGTAACGGCTACTGGCTTTACTCCGACTTACCCCTCGTTGTCGCGTATGAGATTATTCCCGACGACTGCATGGTCCGCATCGTGCGGGTCATCCACATTTGACCTCAGGACAGCACCTCAGGGACAACCTGACCGCCCGGCATCAGCGGCATCGGCCTGCCAGTGCGGTCCGTCAGCTTCGTCTCGGGATCGATGCCCAGCAGATGATAGGCCGTCGCCAGCACGTCCTTCGGCGACACTGGCCGCTCCGCCACCGTCCCCGCGATCTTGTCGCTCCGGCCCACAACCTTGCCGCGCGCCACGCCGCCGCCGGCCAGCACGACACTGTACGCCTGCGACCAGTGATCGCGTCCGCCGCCTTTGGCGCTATTGATCTGTGGCGTTCGGCCATGCTCGCTCAGCACCATCACCAGCGTCTCGTCGAGTTGGCCGCGCTGATCGAGGTCCGTCAGCAAGCCGAACAGTGCGCGATCGAAGCCGGGACACAGTTCCTTCTTCATGCGGTTATAGTGGTCCCAGTGCGTGTCCCAGCCGGAACCCGCCAGGCCGTACTCGTCCCAGAAGACCGTGACGAACCGCGACCCCGCCTCGACCAGCCGCCGTGCCGCCAGGCAACCCTGACCGAACAGCGTCATGCCGTAGGACTCGCGCACCTTGACCGCCTCCCGGCCGACGTCAAGGGCATTGCGCAACTTGTGCGAGCCGAGCAGTGTATGGGCCATCTCACGATAGCGATCCGACGGCTGTGGCCGGGCATCGGCGGCACGGCGCGCGTCTTCGAGTTGCTGTAACAGCGAACGTCGTTGATCGAGACGATCGAGCGTGATGTCGCCCTTGGTATCCGAGGCGGCTGCCAACTCGAAATGGCTCTCGGGCGTGATGCCCATGTAGGGTTCGCCGCTGTCGTATTTCTGGTCCTGCAGCGTCTTCAGGATCGAGCGCGTGGCGGTCCCCCGGAACTCGGTCCAGACAGGGTTGTAGGCGCCGCCGAGGAAGGCGGCGTAAGGGCCGGCGCGCGGCACCTCGCCGACGCGGCGCGAACTGAACGGCCACGGCAGAGCGAGGTTCGTCGGCACCTCACGCGGCCGTCCATGCTCCTTGCGCCGCTGCACAAAATCGACGACGGAGCCGATATAGGGCCAGTGCCGGCCGTCGCGCGGACTCAATTCCATGCCGACGTCGATGTTCTCGATACCCGTCGTCGCGAAGGCAACACCATGAATCGGATGTGGATGGCTCATCGAACGGACGACGGTCACCTTATCCATGATGCGGGCGCAGTTCGGCAGCAGTTCGCCGACGTCCATGCCGGGGACGTTCGAGCGAATGGTCTTCAGGTCGCCGCGAATGCCGACCGGCGAATCGGGCTTGGTGTCGAACGTCTCGAGTTGGCTGGGTGAGCCATACAGAAAGAGAAGGATACACGACTTCGCCTTGCCGAAACTGCTCCCAAGAGCGTGCGAAGAGTTGGCGGGAGTGTTGCCGGTCAAGCCGAGGCCGAGCAAGCCCGCGGCGCCGACTTGGAGGAAGTCGCGGCGCGTCTGGCCGTTGCACAAGGTTTTGGCCGATCCAAGAACGCGCAACATCATCGCTCCCCCGACAATCCACTCTGAGGCGAGCCTGGAGCGTAAGCGACCGGAGTCTTCGCAGCACCAGAGTCTTCGCAGCACTCCGGTCGCTTACGCGGGTGGCTCGCCATTCCGTTAGTATCTCTTATAGAAGATGGTAGCCGATGCACATAGCGCGAGGCAAGGACTTTCATTCGCGATCCGTTACACTGACGGCATGAACGACTACGCGCGCCACGAACATCACGACTTCCTCGACGCCTCCGACCAGGCCCTGCACGACGCTCCGCTTCAGGCCGCCCTTGTCCGGCTGACCGGCACGCTCATGGCCGGCAATCGCCGTGGATTCGCCGCCCTCGCCGACTCCAGTCAACTGCGCGATCACGCCAAGGCCATCAAGGAACACACCCTCGCGCACCTCGATCGCTATCTCGAACAACTCGAAGCCTCCGTCAAGGCACGCGACGGACAGGTCCACTTCGCCGCCACTGCCGAGGACGCCCAGCGCATCATCGCCGATATCGCCCGGCAGCATGGCTGCAAGCACGCGGTCAAGTCGAAGTCGATGACGAGTGAGGAGGTGCATCTCAATCAGGCGCTCGAATCCGCCGGCGTCGAGGTGGTCGAGAGCGACTTCGGCGAGTTCATCATTCAGCTTGCGGGCGAGAGGCCGTCGCACCTTGTCGCTCCCGCGGTCCACCACACGCGCGAAAGCATTGCCGCGCTGCTGTCGCACCATACCGGCGAGCAGGTGCCCGACGAGCCGAGAGTGCTTGCCGGAGTCGGTCGTCGTCTGCTCCGCGAGAAGTTCCACCGTGCCGACCTGGGCATCAGCGGCGCGAACTTCGCCATTGCCGAGACGGGAACGATCGTCCTTGTCACCAACGAGGGCAACGGCCGGCTGACGACGACTTGCCCGCGCGTCCACATTGCTCTGGTCGGCATCGAGAAGGTGATCCCGCGCCTGGCCGATCTGCCCGTCTTCCTCAAGCTGCTGGCCCGCGCCGCGACGGGACAGACGCTGTCGATCTACACAACGATGATCACCGGCCCAAAGCGTCCGGGCGAACTCGATGGCCCCGAGGCGTTTCATCTGGTGCTGCTGGACAACGGCCGTTCGCGCATCCTGGCCAGTCCGTTCCGCGAGAGCCTGCAGTGCATCCGCTGCGGCGC
>JBBSDR010000592.1:0-5276 GCA_038240465.1 Gemmatales bacterium | reverse complement strand
TCTTCCCTCTTACATCGGTTGCCGCGTCCGCCCACTTGAACAGGATTGCGCGAAACGTGCATTTCCCGAATCGGAAACAAGACGGGGACTCGCCTGCCGTCCGGATCGGGTATAATGTCCGCGCTCACAGGAGTTTTGATTCCTCCTGCCCCAAGGGAGACAGGCGTTGGCCGCTGTCGTCAAGACCTGGCACTTGCTGCCGCACGATCCCGGAGCCGTCGGCCGCCTGGCCCGCGAGATGAACCTGTCGCCCGTCGTGGCCCAACTGCTGCTCAATCGTGGCGTCGGCCGCCCCGATGATGTCCGGCGTTTCCTCGACGCGCCGCTCGCCGGTCTGCATCCGCCCGAGACGCTGCCGGGCGTTGCCGACGCGGCTGACTTGCTGGTGCAGGCCGTGCGCGAAGGCCGCAAGATCCGCGTCTATGGCGACTACGACGTCGATGGCATTACCGGGACCGCCCTGCTCAAGCAAATCCTCCAGGCTGCCGGGGCCACGGTCGATGTCTATGTTCCCCATCGTCTTGAAGAAGGCTATGGACTCAACCGCGAAGCCCTGACGCAGATTGCCGCGGAAGGCGATTCCGTGGTCGTCACTGTCGATTGCGGCATCGCCAGCATCGACGAGGCCGAACTGGCGCGGACCCTGGGATTGCAACTGATCGTCACCGATCATCATGAGATGAAAGACCGTCTGCCCAATGCGGCCGTACTGGTCCATCCGCGCCTGCCGGGGACGAACTATCCGTTCGGCAAACTGTCGGGAGCCGCCGTCGCCTTCAAGCTGGCCTGGTGCTTCGCGCAGAAAATCTGCGGCAGCGACAAGGTGACGCCGCGCTATCGCGAACTGCTGCTCGACGCCGTCGCCCTGGCCGCGCTCGGTGTGGTGGCCGACGTTGTGCCGTTGTGGGACGAGAATCGAATCCTGGTCAAGCATGGACTGTCGCGTCTGCGCCAGCAACCGCCTCTCGGCATCAAGGCACTGATGGAGGTCGCGGGGCTTCCAGCGGGCCAGGCCCTGCGTGCCTCGGACATTGCCTACAAGCTGGCGCCGCGAATGAATGCCGCGGGCCGGCTTGGCTGCGCTCGCCTGGTCGTCGATCTGCTGACGACGACCAATCCGCAGCGAGCGAACGAGTTGGCCCGCGTCCTTGAGGACCAGAACGTCCAGCGTCAGACGCTGGAACGCACCATGCTCCGCACCGCGCGGGAACTGGTGGATCGGTTGCCTCTGGAATCGGCGCTGGTGCTGGCGAGCGGACAGTTCCATCCCGGCGTCGTCGGCATTGTCGCGAGCCGGCTGGTCGATCTGTACGGCCGGCCGACGCTGATGATCGCCCTGCGGACCCCCGGCGACGACGGTGGGCCAATCATCGGCCAGGGTTCGGGCCGATCGATCCCGGGGTTCGCTCTTCATGTCGCCCTGGAGGCATGCGGCGATCTGCTGCTGAGTCATGGCGGCCATCATCAGGCGGTCGGCCTGAAGGTCCATGCCGATCGCATCGACGAATTGCGCGAGCGTTTCTGTGCTTATGCCGCGCGCCACTTCCCCGGCGGCCCGCCGCCGCCGGAGATTGTCCTCGACGCCGAAGTGTCGCTGGCCTCGCTGACGGTGAAGGTAGTCAAGGACCTCGACCGTTTGGAGCCATACGGCAGCGACAATAGCGAGCCGGTCTTCCTCGCTGGCGACCTGCGTGTCGAGGGTGAACCGCGCAAGGTCGGGCAGAGCGAACGGCATCTCAGCTTCCGCGTCCGTCAGGGCAGTACGGTGCTGAAGTGCATCGCGTTCGGCATGGCCGAGCGCGTCGATGAGTTGATGTCGGCGGGCGGCGAGTGCTGTCTGGCGTTCACGCCCAAGATCAACGAGTGGCAGGGCCGGCAATCGGTTGATCTCTTTATCGAGGACATTCAGGCCGGTCCGCGAGCGTCGCTGAGGTGAGGTCTGCCTTGCCGCTTGCGGCTTAGCGGGATTTCCCATGCCTGGCAACTCTTTCGGCAAACTGTTCCGCGTCACGACCGCCGGCGTCAGCCACGGTCCCGGCTACCTCGTCATCATCGACGGCTGTCCGCCCGGTTTGCCGCTGTCGGTCGCTGACCTGCTGCGACGGCGCCCCGGCCAGTCGAAGATCGTTACCCAGCGCAAGGAGGACGACGAACCCGAGATCTGGTCCGGCGTCTTCGAGGGGAAAACCGACGGCACGTCGATCGGCATTCTTTTTCGCAATACCGATCAGCGCAGCGGCGATTACGGCGACATCAAGGACAAGTATCGTCCCGGTCATGCGGACTTCACCTTCGACGCCAAGTACGGCGTGCGCGACTATCGCGGCGGCGGCCGCTCCTCGGCCCGCGAGACGATCTGTCGCGTCGCGGCTGGCGCCGTGGCGAAAAAACTGCTGGCGACCCGGGGCGTGCGCGTCCTCGGGTACGTCACGCAAGTCGGCGACGTGTGCTGTGCCACTGCCGATCCGACGGCCGTGACGCTCGAACAGGTCGAGGCCACGCCGGTGCGCTGTCCGGACGCCGCGACAGCCGCGCGGATGATTGCGTTGATCGAGGAAGTGCGCAAGGACCAGGACTCGATCGGCGGTATCTGCGAGTTGGTGGCGGTGGGGGTGCCGGCGGGCTGGGGCGAACCTGTCTTCGACAAGCTCAAGGCGGACCTGGCGAAGGCGATGCTGTCGCTGCCGGCGGTGATGGGGTTCGAGTACGGGGCCGGCTTCGGCGTGGCCCGGATGCGCGGCAGTCAGAACAACGATCCCTTCATCAACAAGGGCGATCGCATCGGCACGGAAACGAATCGGCATGGCGGCATGCTCGGCGGCATCTCCAGCGGCGAGCCGATTGTCTGCCGTGTGGCCATCAAGCCGACGAGCAGTTTGCCGCGCCCGCAGCGGACGGTGACTCGCGCCGGCGATCCGGCGGAGATTGCGACGCGCGGCCGGCACGATCCCTGTCTGCTGCCGCGTTTCGTGCCGATGGGCGAGGCGATGTTCGCTCTGGTGCTGGTCGATCACTGGCTGCGCTGGCGCGGCCAGTGCGGGTGACTGCTTGCCGTTTCGTGCAGAAAGTCCCTATACTGATTCAGCACTCGCGGCCCTCGATCAGTGTCGTGCGCGAGAACCAGGGAGTTGAACTGATGGTCGAACGTCGTATGGAACTGAAGCGCCGCTATCATCGCAAGAAGAAGATGAAGAAGCTCAAGTTGAAGCTGGCGAAAGCGACAACGGGTAAGGATGGGCGCGAACGCGAGAAGCTCCTGTACAAGATCAGGATGCTCAGTCCATTCTGGAAAGAACCTGCTCCGGCAAGCGCCTGATTCTTGAACCGAAATCCGAGCCGGAAGCGTAAGCGACGGTCTTCTCTCCGTCGCTTACGCTTCCGGCTCGTTTGCATTTCTGGGGGACATTCATGAACCGCCTCGTCTGTTTACCCCTGCTCTGTTTGCTTGCCCTCTCTGCACGGACTGTCGAACCCAGCGACGTCAAGTCCCTTCTGGACCGCGAGATCGTCGGCCCGCGTCAGGCCCGGCTCGACGTCAGCGAGTATTTGCGCGGCCACATCCCGAAAGTGCGTCCAGCGAAGACCGCCGACGAATGGGCGAAGGAGTCCGAACGTCTGCGCCGCGAGATAGTCAAACGAATCATGAACGTTTCGGCCTTCGGAAAGCGAAAATGCCGCCTTGGGTTGACTGCAGACATGAGTTAGAGGGCAGCCTCAGCGAGATTCATCTTTGCGTCAGGCTTTCTTCCGCCGCGATGTTGCCGGTCGCTTCTCGGGTCGCGCTTGCTCGACCTCTTGCCAAAACTGATCGTGTGGAATTCCTTGACCAGTCTCGATTTGCTCGTGGGCCTCCTGGAGAATGGAGGGCAGCGTGCGCGTGCGACCCAGCGCGAGTTGCTCGGCTTCCGCCTTGTCCTGAACGGCCAGCAGCACCGCGACCGGCTTGCCGTTGCGCGTGATGAGCACGGGTTGCTCGCGGCTCGCCTCCAGGTAATCGTTGATATGAGCCGCGATCTTCGCGGCCGAGGCAGTCTTCATAAGGTCACTTCCTCTCCACCAACGAGCAGCAGGTTCCGATCTTTCACCCCGACGGCTTGTCGAAAATCACTACGCTTCCGAGAAGAATCGCGCGTTGGTCAGGGACTTCGACAAGGTTCCGGATCATCGCCGCTTGCGGCTTGGCGGGGACCGCTAAGCCGCAAGCGGCAAGAAAGACTCACTCGAGCTTCACGCTCAGCTTCATTTCCTTCTCCTTGCGCAGCACCTTCACCTCGATCGTGTCACCCTTCTTCTGGTCCTTCATGAAGAGCATGTAACCTTCGAGGTTCTTGATCTTCTTGCCGCCCATCTCGACGATGCGGTCGCCCTCCTTCATGCCGGCCTTGGCGGCAGGATCGCCATCGCTGACACCCTCGACCAGCACCCCGTCCACGTCCTCCGAGTAACCGGGACGGATGCCCAGTCGCACCGCTGGACGCGGACCGATGCCGCTGCCGCCCGCAACCTTGACGTACTCGGGCCGTTCTTCCGCCGTCGCCAGCGAGCCGGCCAGTTCCTCGATCAGATCGACGATCTTCTTCAGGCCCGGATAGTTGATCAGGTTCGGCTTGTCCGTGGGCCGATGGTACTGCGGGTGATCGCCGGTGAAGAAGAAGTAGACCGGGATCTTTTTCTCGTAGAAGGAACTGTGATCGCTCGGACCGAAGCCTCCCTTCTTCTTGTCCAGTTCAAAGCCATACTTTTTGTTGATGTCGTCGATCAATTTCAAGAAGTTCTTCGCCGTGCCGATGCCGTGGACCTGCATGCGTTCCTGGCCCGACTTGGCGTCCTTCACCAGCCGGCCGACCATGTCGAGGTTGATCATCGCCACGGTGTCGCTCAGTGGGAAAAGCGGGTTCTTGCAGTAGTGGGCCGAGCCGAGCAAGCCCAGTTCCTCGCCGCTGAAGGTCATGAAGACCAGCCGCCGGCCCTGACGATCCGGCAGCGCGCCAAAGCGGCGCGCCAGTTCCAGCACGCCGCTTGTACCCGAGGCGTTGTCGTCGGCGCCATAGTGGATCGCCATCTTCTTCAGACCCGCCAGACTGCTGGAACCGCCGTAGCCGAGATGATCGTAGTGAGCGCCGATGATGACCGTCTCATTCGCCTTCGGTCCCTTACCTTCGAGGACGCCGATAACGTTCTTCAGTTCAATGCCATCGCGCTTGACGCGGACCTCGCAACTCGCGGTCCAGCCCTTGAGGGCGGCGCTCTGGGGCGTCTTGTCCTCCTGGATGATG
>JBBSDR010000591.1:0-5277 GCA_038240465.1 Gemmatales bacterium | reverse complement strand
CGTCGAGACGCGGACGATTCTCCTTCAAGTCCCACAACTCGATGCGATGGCCACCCGTCGCCAGGGCGAGCAGTTTGCCGTCCGGCGCCAGGGCCATTGCACAGCCTTCGCCGAGGACGCCGCGCAGGCTGCGCTCCAGGCGATAGGCGTCGATGCGCCAGATGCAGACGTCGCGATCGACGCCGGCCGTCAGCAGCAGCTTGCCGTCCGCGCTGACGATTGTGCCGACAAGAGCGCTCTGATGGAAGTTGAGGCCGGGCCGGCGCTGATACTCGTTGAGGTCCCAAGGCCGAACAATGCCGCCTGCGCCTGCTGTCAACAGAGTGCGACCATCGGGCATGAAGGAGAGGGCATGGATGGGATCGCTGCTGGACAGAATCGGTCGTCCGCCGGTGATACGCCACAGTCGCATCGTCCCGGCCGCAACGGCGAGACTGCGGCCATCGGCAGAGAAGGCGATTCCGGTTACCTCGCCGGTGTGGCCGGTCAGTTCGCGGACCGCGTTGCCCGTGTCACGCTCCCAAAGCCGGACAATGCGGTCGTCGCCGCCTGTCGCCAGCATCTTTCCGTCTGGAGAGAGGGCCATCGCCTGCAAGCCGGCGCGCGAGGCCCGCCATTTGCTCAGCAGCTTGCCTTCGGGGACCTTCCAGACTTGAACGAGGCCGGTCTTCGTCGCGGTGATCAGGCTGCCATCGCGAGCGAAGACGAGACGGTGAGCATCCTCGATCGGCAGGCGCAACTTCGGCTGGCCAGTCGTCACATCCCAGACGCTGACGGAGTGATCGCGACTTGCGGAGGCGAGAAGACTGCCGTCTAGCGAGAAGGCAAGTGCGACGATGGGAGCACCATGCTGCAAGCGCGTCGAGCCGAGACGGGCGACGGCACCTTCCGGCAGCGGATCGCCGTGAGAGTCCGTGCGGACAGCGGGGGCCTGCGCCAAAAGGAGTGCGATGACGATTGCAGACATGATTGTATCCTGACCAGCCCGGAGCGCAAGCGACGGGTTTTCCGATAACAACCCGTCGCTTGCGCTCCGGGCTGGTAGCGCTGCGGATTCGTAAACTCAGATCGTCGGCGCTGAGCGCTCCCAGTCCTCGAGCTGGCGCTTCAGCTCATCCAGCGATAGTTGCCGGCGCTCGACACGCGAAAAGCCCTCGGCCAGCACCGCCAGCGTTGAACGGGTCGCCAGCACGCGGTGGACCTCCGCCTCCAGCGACCGCAACCAGGCGGGCACGTCCAGACCCACTCCCGTCGGCGTCGCGGTGTAGGCTTGCAACTCATCCTGCAGCCGGAGAAACGACGGCGCTGCCCCGAGTTGCTGCCCCTCCTGAATGGCAGGCTCCACCAGCGCCCGCAGACGATCCAGAGCGAGCGGCTTGATGAAACGCTCCTGCAAGCGATCGCCAACCGTGTTCAGTCTCACGCCGCGCGCTCGCTCCAGGTCAGCCAGTTGCGACAGGAACTGTCGCGCCAGTTCGCCCGTGATCCGCGTCAATGATCGCTCCCAGAGCACGGCAGCGGTACGCCGCCCTCGCCGGGCCAGCACCTCATGGACCAGCACCAGTGGCTTGAACTCCCAGGCCTTGCGCTCGTACAGCACCTTGAGGCGCAGGAAATCGAGCAGCACATGCAGGTTCTCGCCGTAGTCCGACTGGCTCGTCGTCGCGTTATAGTCCTTGTATTCCTCGTAATTCTCGACCACGACGCGCAGCACCAGTTCGAGCCGCCGCACCGCGTCGGCGCGAGGCAGCACCCGATCCAGTTCGGCGATCAGGCGCACCGGCCGCAGCGGATCGGCCTCCTCGCGCAGATATTCCAGGTAGCTATCGACGCCGCGATGCAGCACGCCGCGCAGGTTGGCCAGCGTCATGAAACGAGCATGGAACAGGTCGCCGCCATAACGCTGAATAAAGGCACGCAGCCGATTCCACTCGTCCTCGCTCGAGATCGATTCGAGCGACGATATCTGCACCGTCCGGCTATGCTCGACCCACAGGGCCAGGCACGGTCCCGTCAAGCGTTCGAGGAGGGCGACGAGTTTGCCGTCGTCGAAGTCCGGCCCCCAACTGGCGCTCGACTCGACGACCGTCTCGACCGCCTCGGTGAAGCCGGCCTGGAAATACTGGCTGAACTCGGTGACGCCTCGTCCCTCGGGCGGATGCGCCGATTCCATGCCGCGCGCCGTCCGCAACAGTTCAAAGGTCTCGTGCAGCAGTCCCAGGCGCGGCAGGTTCAGCAGCAGCACACGCAGCATCGCCTGGGCCACGCGGACGCGGAGGATCTGTTTCGGCTGGCCGCCGTCGGCCAGGGGCGTGAAGAGTAATGGCTCCTCGCGGAAGCGTTCGAGGAACTCGCCCAGCGTCGCCCGCGCCGGCTCGCCCTCGCCGCGAAAGAGGGAGCGCTCCAGGCGCAGGGCCAGCGGTCCCCAGTCGGGCAGGAACGAGGTGTCGGCGTCCTCGTTGCCGCTCACCCCCGTCAGTGCGCCGACGGCAATGGTCATGTCGAGACAGGTGCCGATCGCCGAGTACAGCAGTTGTTCCTTGAAGACCCGGCGACGGTCGAACTCCACCAGCGACTCGTAAGTCCCCTGCGGCGCCGGAAGCGGATGCGCCTGGATCGCGTCGAGCAGGGCGAGCAGTTGTTGCAGATGCTCGTGGGCCGCATCGCGCCAGGCCGTCGTCGAGAGTTTCAAGCTGTCGCCAGCCGGTGCGCCGTTCGACCATTTCTCGCCGGCCACGGCGCGGGCCACGATGCTCCAGAGCCGGGCCAGCGTCGCCTGGAAGCGAAGGCTGCGTTCGAGGCGCGGCCCTTCTCCTTCGAGGTCGAGCGGCTCACGCTCGTGCGTTCCCGCGACGCTGCCTTCCTCGTTATCGTCGGTGCTGTCCTTGTAAGTGACGTCCTCATAGGCGGCCGAGAAGAGTTCGCGATCGCCGCCGTTCGCGCGTTCGTCCGGCACCTCGAGAATCGGCACCTGCCACAGTTCCTCGGCATTGGCCTCGAGATAGTCGAAGAACTTCTGCACCAAAGCAGGGTCGCGCTTCTGCGATTCACCGGCCCCCGTCGCGCCGAGCAGCCAGCGCAGGGTCAACTGATGGAACGAGTGCGGCCCTTCTTCCAGCGGCACCTCGTCGGCGTGACTGGCCCAGTTGATGAGCAGGGCCATCGCCGCCCGGGCATCCTGTTTTCGCAACAGGGCATCGACGACCAGGGCGAAAGCCTTGGGCGTGCGGAACGTATCGAGGTGCGCCTTCCAGAAGGCGAGATCGGCCGTGGCCTCGCCGCGCTCATGCCAGCGTCCGAGGGCGTCCGCGACATGCGCCGACGACGTGGCTGCCTCTTCGCCGTGAACGCGGCGCACCTCGCTCACCTCGATCGAGGCGAACTGGTCCCACCAGGCCGCGAACCTGCGAAGGCTGTCACTCAGTTCTTCCACCAGCGAACTCACGCCCGCCGCCGCCGCCTCACTCGACAGCCGGGCATAGAGGTGAAACACCTGCTCCACCACCTGCACCAGTTCGTCGAGGCGCGGATCGCGCAGGCTGTCTTCCTGGGCCGGCGATAGCGGAAAGAGGGCCTGGAAGCCGAGCAAGTTCCACGGGTCCGCGAGAGCGCCGCAGGAGATGCCTCGATGAATCAGGTCCTCGACTTCGGGCAGGACGGCGGCAGCTTCTTGCAGCCGGCCTCGTTCCGCCTCGTGATGGCCGGTCGAGATGCGGCTAAGGACCTCGCTGAGAAAGCGCACCGACGCGGTCGGGATGCGCCGCGCCTCGGCCCGGCTCGCCTCGGGATAGCCCATCTCGGCGAACAGCAGGGCAAGATAACGCTGCTGCATCTGGGCCGCCCGATGCCGCGCGAGATAGGCGTTGAGATGCTGCCTCGCGCCGCCGAACGGCTGCCGTGTCAGGTCCATGTCCTGACGAAGCCGGTCGGCGTGCGGCCCCTGGATGCGCTGCAGGAGTTGCTGATAGAACTGATCGCGATAGCGAGCGATCCCCGGCATGAGGACGGCGAGCGTCGCGGAGGAATCGTGCGTCTCCGGCCCCCAGCCGCTGATGCCGGTGGCCATGAGGACGGTGCCGGCCAGGACCGACGCCGCTTCAAAGAGCAGTTCATCGTGGCTGCGTTCGCTGGGCTGCTCCAGACGCGACATCAGGCCATCGAGCGTGATCTGACGCGCGACATAACGGCGATAGTGGCCCTTGTTGTCAATCTGATGCGGGTCCCACTCGCCGAAGACGTAATTGGGCCGGCGATTGACAGGATGGCCATGATCGTAAGCGCGCAGATCGACGGCGAACTCGTCGAGCAACTCCAGGTCCAGATGCGCCGCATGCAGCAGATCGGGATCGGTCTCGCGCAGGATGTCGAGGGCCTTGCTCAGCACGTCGTGATAGCGGCCCCGGGCGACGCCAACTCCGCGCAGATAAATCGGCAGCGGCCGATGGCGTTCGTGGGCATAGGGTTCGCCGCGCGGCCGGGTTTCAAGGATGGCGATGGGACGATAGCCAACGAAGTCATTGAGCCGGGCGACGACATCGTCCGCGGTGAGCGACTCGCCGCTGGTTGCCCGGCCGGCGAGGATCGTCTCGAAGACGCGGACGAGGAACAGCGGCTGGAACAGGTCGGCTGACGTCTGATGGGCGAGAAGGTCAGCGTGATGGAGACGATAAGCAGGCAGGACTTCGCCAAAGAGAGCGAGAACGTGCTGGACCTGGGCGACATCGCGGAAAGCACTGCTGCCGGCGGCGTGAAGGGCCGTGAGACGCCGGCTCAGCCACTCATGAAGGATTTCCCAGGGATGGGGCTGCCCTCGCTCGGCGAGATGAGCAAGAAAGTCGTGAATCTGGTGCTGCCAGCGCGGATCGGAACGTCCATCGGAGAAGTTGAGATACCCGAGGAGCGTCGCCGGCGTGCCGTGCTGGTCCAGCTCCGCAAACAGCTCATCCACGTTCCCGCCTCCCGTATCCAAGGGCCTTCATTTATCAGCATAGCGAAGCATGCTTCTCAACACCAGCGCGACCGCATGCCCACGAGAAGAGTAAGAGGCCCGCGTGATGCCTTCGTTGCCTCCGTCCGCGTGGGCCTTACAATACGTTCGTCGCCTTCCCTCCTCGTTCGCAACGTGAGTCAATTCATGCGTGCCAATCCCGTCAAGCGTGCCTTGAAAGCCGGCGAACCGTCCGTCGGCACCTGGCTGTCCCTGGGCAGCATCACGGCCTCGCGCTTCCTCGCCCGTGCCGGCTGGGCCTGGCTGACCGTCGATATCGAACACAGCCT
>JBBSDR010000590.1:0-5277 GCA_038240465.1 Gemmatales bacterium | reverse complement strand
GCGGCTTGGCGGGCTGCCCGCCAAGCCGCAAGCGGCAAGAAGTTATTCCGCCGTCGGGGTTGAGCAATGCAGCGAATTGACGGCGCTACCGCTCGCCATCCGCCCACCGTTCGGCCTGATAGCGCTGCCAGTCCCCGAGGCGTCTCGGGGACTGCGGTGCCTTGCGGTCGGCCTCGCGGGCGTCCTGAGCGGCCTGACGGGCTTTCTCGGGTTGCACTGCTTCGAACAGCATCCGGGCGAGGCGATAGTGTCCCCACGGATTCGTCGGATCGCAGTTCGCCAACCCGCGCAGGGCGTCGGCCGCCAGTTCCAGTTGACGTTTCTTGTCCGGCTTCTGCGCTCGTGCCTCGAACAGCATCCGCAGCCGAAACGCGGCGACGTATCCGTCCGGTCCCCTCTCATCGATCCTCTGGGCCTCGCTCGCCCCCTCGACGGCGAGTCCGCCAAAGTCACGGGCGAGTTTGGGATCACTCAGGGAAGAGTTCCACAACCGCCCATAGAGCGAACTCAATCGGCTATACCAGCGCGAGTTGGTGGGGTCCGCCTTGACCGCGTCGTGCAGCGGACGGCTGACCCGATCGACGAAGAACTTGCGCGGATCGCGAATCGCCGGAGATCTGCTGGCGCGATCGTCATTCATCTGCTGCTCCGCCAGGGCCGACGAGCGGGCCAGGTCCATGGCCGTCATCACCGGATCGAACGGATAGAGGACGAAGGCGATGAGGAAGCCGAGCGTCACTGGAATCGCCACGATGCGGGGCAGCCAGGCCTGGCGAGCGCTTTCGTGCGCTTTCAGTCCCAGGCCGGCCAGCGCGAGTCCGACAGCCAGCCACAGCGGCGTGGCCAGCGACGGAAAGTTGATCCCGCCGGCCACGGAGAGTTGCGCGAGCAGGGCGAAGACACCTGCCGCCAGAGCGCCGCTGAGGGTGCGGCCCGGCCAGCGAACGGTCTCGAACAGGGCGAACGCGGCGAACCAGATCACCGACCGGAAGGCAGTCACGGCCCCTTCGACGAAAAGGTAATCGGACGACGGATCGAACCGCAGCGCGTCGTCGGGGGACTGTCCCGTCTGTCGCAGGATGTATCCCAGCAGCAGTCCCGCCATGCCCGCCAGATAGAACTCCCAGCGTGTCGTTTCCTTCTCCGGCGCTACTGGTTCGGTTGCATCTGGCAACTTCTCTTGCGACTTCGGGACAGCCGGGCCGACGCGGCGCAGCACCAGCCAGAAGAACGCTCCGAAAGCGATGAGAATCGCAAGCAGAGCGAAGATGCCGGACGTGGCCCACAGTTCCAGGGCGAAGTTACCCGGCTGATCGACGGGTTCGCCTCCCGGCTGCAAGAACTGCGGACAGAGCCGGCCGTAGTTACCCGCGCCGGCGCCGAGCCAGGGAAACGCGCGGATCATGGCCCAGGCGGTCGTCCACGAGTCGGCCCAGGTGCCGGGAAACTGCCAGAGGGCAAAGAGGGCGAAGCCGACGGCCACCAGCGCCAGCAGCCCGCCTGGCCCGCCCTTCCAGCGCAGGCGAAAGAACGCGATCCAGCTCACGACAGCCAGCCCCAGCATCCCTCCCTGTCCGGCGCGGGTCAACAGGAGCGCCAGCCCGGCCAGCAGCACGCAGGCGGCGCTGAGCAGTGCCTGCAGGTTCCGGGGCTTCTCGCGCAGTTGCAAGAAAGCAGCGGTTGCCAGGGCCGGCAGAAACAGGACGAGATAGCCGGCGAAACTGCTGGGATAGACAAACGCGGCAGTGAGTTCTCCCTGTTCGAGCTTCCGATCGAGGTCGGAGTTGAACTCGTTTGTCCCCTTGCTTTCATCGGCGGCGACTCCGTGGAGCAGGCCGGCGACGGGCAGCGGTCCCGACGGGGCGTTGCCCCAGATGGCGACAGCCTGTCGTGCGGGGCCCCCGATTTCCGCCGGAGCGTGGCGAGTCTGGAACACTGCGTAGGCGGCCGACAGCGAGACGACGCTGGCCAGGAAGGCGGCGAGGAGATGGCGTTGATCCGAGGCGGTGGTGGCCAACTGGCGGACGAGGAACAGGCCGACGAACAGGGCGAACCATTCCCAGGCGATGAGGATGGCCGGATGCTTGTACGTCGCCGGCAGGCTGCTGAAGGCGACGGCGAGGCTGGCCACGAGCAGGGCCGCCTCGACGATACCCGCATGCCAGGAGACGTTTCGAGACCACCAGCGCCAGCCGGCCCAGCCAACGGCGGTGAGGAACCAGAGCAGGGTCAGCACCAGATGTGAGGTGCCGGTTCGAGCAGCGAGCATGCCGGGATCTTCGCCCAGCACAAGCGGACGAGCGACGACGAGGGCGGTCACCATGCCGAGAAGGACACGGCGAAGATGTTCCGGCCCTGGCGACACGGGCGATTCTGGTTGAGGAGCGACTGCTGCCGGGGTGGCTTGCTGGGTGTGCTTTTTTTTCTGCGACACGAGAGGTCCTTGCGCGTTGATCGGTGAAGCGCCGCGGGCGCGTCCGTCAATCGTAATGCGCGAACCGTTGCCGATGAAGGGAGAAAGTTTCCGATTCCTCCGTTTCTCTCCCGCTTCTCGGTCCCTTGGCGTGCTTCGAGCGAGCCGGCGCGTTCATCCTGCCGGGACAAGCCCGGCGGCGCGCTGGCTCTTCCTTTCGGCACGCCGCTCAGGCCGCTTCCGTAATGTCGTCCATCGGAATGGCCTGGCCGTGCCGCGGCTGGGTCATCAGCGGCCGAGTCGAGGCAGCCGCGTCGGATGGATGTTGCAGCAACGCGGGATCAAGGTTGATCGTGTAATCGATCAGGAACAACGGCCGGCGTTTGCTCTCGAGGTGGATCTTGCCCACATACTCGCCCACGACGCCGATCCCCAGCGCCATCACCGCGAGGTTCAGCAGCAAGAGCAGATGAAGCCCCGTCAGCCCGCCCATGCCCAGCGTCCACAGCAGCGCCAGGATCGCTGTCAGCCCCAGGGTGCCGGCGCCCAGCAGACCGAACAGCCGAATCGGCTTGATCGAGCAGCCGACAATGGCGTTCAGAGTAAAACCGATCAGATAGTGCCAGTTGACCTTGCTGACGCCCTGGGTTCGGCCGCGGCGCGTATAGGGAACGCCGAGTTGGCGGAAGCCGAGCCAGTGGACGATCCCGCGCGTGTAGCGGTTGGTCTCGGGCATGCTCGCCAGGGCGTCGCGGACCCGCCGGCTGATGAGCCGAAAGTCGCTGCTGTGAGCCGGCAACTTGACGTCGTCGCTCATCCAGGTGATGAGCCGCATCGCCGCCATCGTCGGCCAGATACGCCACAGCGATTCACCCGTGCGCCGCTCGCGGACTCCGTAGACCACATCCTGGCCTTCCTCCCAGCGGCGGACGAATTCCGGGATCACTTCGGGAGGGTCTTGCAGGTCGGCGTCGATGACCATGATGGCCTCGCCCTGGGCGGCGAGCATGCCGGCCGTGATCGAGTTCTGATAGCCGAAGTTTCGACTCAGACGCAGGTAACGCCAGCGCGGATCGTGCTGGCAAAGGTGGGCGGCGAGGAGCGGCGTGCGATCCTCGCTGCCGTTATCGACGATGAGGACTTCATAGGGCCGGCCCAGGCGCTCGAGGATTTCCGTCAACGTCTGATAGGTGTCGCCCAGCACTTCCTCCTCGTTCATTACTGGTACAATCAGGCTGAACAACCGGCGATCTTCCTCCATGTTCCGCCCCTTTTCGTGTGCCGTCCATCCCTCAGCCGAGACGCGAATCAGCCTGTCCGCCCTGCCCTGCGCGGTGTGCCTGCGCCGTGCGCTTCATGAAACCAGTCCCAGGTTTGCCGGACGCCTGCGCGAAGATCGAACCGGGGCTGCCAGCCGGTCAGCGTTCGCGTTTGTTCGATGCTGGCCAGGCACAACGGCGGTTCGTCCGGGTGAGTGGGTCTTGCTCCGAAGTCCGGCGTGAGATGACGCATGCCGGCCACGTCCAGGATCGTCTCGACCATGGTCCGCACCGCTGCCGCTCTTCCGGTGGCCGCGTGCAGCACCCGGCCGGCTGCTCGCGGTTCCCGGCCGGCCATCTCCAGCAACGAGACCACGTCATCGACGTGGACGAAGTCGCGCTGCTGATTGCCCGCGGCGAGCCGGGGCGCTTGCCCGCGCAGACAGCAGCCCATGACCTGCGGGATTAGCCCTTCGGACGCCTCGCCGGGACCGTAGGCCGCGAAGATGCGGACGAGGACGACGGGCAGACTGCGGCTGGCCGCCTCCTGACACAAGAACGAGGCTTCCGCCTTGGTCCTGGCGTAATCGCTCTGAGGCCGCAGCGGCGCGTCCTCGGTCAGCGCATGATCGGCGGGTCCATACTCCGCGCCGCTTCCCGTGCAGACCAGGGTCCGGCAACCCTGCTCGCGCACCGCTTCGAGAATAGCCGCTGTCGCCAGGACGTTCGTCTGCACCAGGTTCCAGCACTCCCCGCCGCGAACGCCTTCAGCCGCCAGATGATAAACGACGTCGGCCCTGCTCGACCGGATCGCCTCGCGAACCGTCGAGCGGTCGCGCAGGTCGCCGGAGTGGATCGTGAAACCATCCAGGTCCCGCAACCGCTCCGAATTGACCGGAGACCGGCGCAAGAGCGTCACCTCGTCTCCGGCGTCGAGGAGACGGCGGGCCAGTCGGGCGCCGATGAACCCTGTCCCGCCTGTAATCAGAACGCGCTCGCGCATCGATTGCTCGCCTGGGCGCCCGTGGAGGGTTGCTCAACCGAGCGCCGTCGATAGCAACTTCAGCGGGGAGAAACAAGTTGATTTGAGAAGCGCGAAGGGAGGCCGTTCCGCGTCAGGGACCAGGATTCGCAACCGGCACCAGTTTCAGCTTCGGTGGAAGCAAGTCCGGCTGGATGGAGTAGGTCTGGTCGATGGGGCTGGACTGGATCGTCCCCTTGAACAGCGAGCGCGTCGGAATACGGGCGTCGTTCAGGGTGATGATCTTGTCGCCGGCCATCGTGATCCCCGGCATCGTCGCCCGCGGATTGAGCAACACCGGCCGGGCCAGCGTCACCCGTCCGCGATAGAGAGTGGTGACATGGACGAAGACGGCCGTCTGGCTATCGTTCCGCAGCACGATGGACTCGGCCTGTCCCCAGACGGGAGACAGCGGCAAGAGCAACAGCGCCAGTCCGGCCCCCAGAAGCCCGATCGAGTGCTGTTTGCTGAACATATGCTACCCCAGTATACGAGCCGTCCTGTGTTGCCGTCGTATCAGGACGCACACGCAATGCGATCTTGCGCGCGCCCGGCGAATTTTTCCCTGGCGAGCCGGGAGCGTC
>JBBSDR010000589.1:0-5280 GCA_038240465.1 Gemmatales bacterium | reverse complement strand
AGCCCAGGGCAACGCCCTGGGAATAGAGCGTGGCGTCAGGTTTTTTGCCCTGTAAGGGCGCAACAATTAGACTCAAGGGAATGGTCCTGAACCTGGTCAAGCTGAAGAGAGGATTCACATGGCAAAGAAAAAGCCCACCCCCAAGAAGACTGTCGAAACGCTCAAGCACGACGATGACAAGCGGAAGAACATTCCCACCGCCGAGTATCAGTCCGTCGTCAAGCAGGACGATCAGAATCCCGTGCGCGTCGCCTTTGAACGGCGCAATCGCGATCTCGATCCGCAGCTCGTCTGGCGAGGCAAGGACGAAAAGGACTGGAGCGATCTCATCGTCCATGCGCCGCCGCTCTACATCCAGGAGAAGGTGCATCCCAAGGTGCTGATCGACGATCTCCTGAAGCAGACGGCGCGGCAGGAAAGCCAGGGCAAGGTCGTACAGTTCGATCTTTTCGACGACTTCAACGGCATCCCCCTCGGCGTGGACAGGACCGATTTCTACCAGCACGATCAGAACTGGTCCAACCGCATGATCCTCGGCGACTCCCTCCACGTCATGGCCAGCCTGGCCGAGCGCGAGGGCCTGCGCGGCAAGGTGCAGTGCATCTACCTCGATCCGCCCTACGGCATCAAGTACAACAGCAACTTCCAGTGGAGCACCACCAGCCGTGACGTGAAGGACGGGAACATCGGCCACATCACCCGCGAGCCGGAGCAGGTCAAAGCCTTCCGCGACACCTGGCGCAATGGTATCCACAGCTACCTCACCAACCTGCGGGACCGATTCACCGTAGCCCGCGATTTACTTACCGATTCGGGTTCGATTTTCGTGCAGATCGGCGATGAGAATGTCCATCGCGTTCGCGCAGTACTAGACGAGGTCTTCGGCGAGGAGAATTTCGCAGGGCAAATTGCCTTCAAGACAACTACGGGTGCAGGAAGTTTCTCTGGCGGAACAATTCTACTTGCGAGCGTCGTCAATCATATCCTTTGGTATGGCCGCGCGAAAGAGTTGATCAAGTACCGGCAGTTGTATCAGTCTAAACAAGTCGATGGTGTCGGTGGGAATGCTTATTCGCGAATCCAAGAGTCCTCCGGTCTAAGACGCTCTCTTACACCGAATGATATCTTAAATCCAGCAGGCGCGGGGCGGATTTTTAGCGCCGACAATCTCACATCGCAAACGACTCGCGTTGGTCGCACGACGATTTTTCCGGTAGCAGTGGACGGGAAAGAGTATGAGCCTGCAAAAGGGGGTTGGAAAACAAACCAAACCGGGATGGACAGGATTCATAAAGCAAACCGGCTGATCGGGCTTGGCAACACCCTTCGATACGTCCGATTCTTTGAAGATTTTCGGGTTTTCCCATTCAACAACCAATGGGACGATACCACAACAGCCGGTTTCGGCGATCCGAAGTTGTATGTGGTTCAGACTAATAGTAAGGTGATCGAGCGATGTCTCCTCATGGCTACCGACCCTGGCGACCTCGTGCTCGACCCAACCTGCGGCTCCGGCACCACCGCGTATGTCGCCGAGCAATGGGGCCGCCGCTGGATCACGATCGATACCTCCCGCGTGGCCCTGGCGCTCGCCCGCGCCCGCATCATGGGAGCACGTTATCCGTATTATCTGCTGGCCGATTCGCGCGATGGCCAGGTCAAGGAAGCCGAGATCACCGGCAGACTCCCGTCCATGCAAGCGACGTGCGGCAACATTCGCCACGGCTTCGTCTATGAGCGCGTGCCGCACATCACGCTCAAGTCAATCGCCAACAACGCGGAGATCGACGTCATCTGGGACAAGTGGCAAGCGAAGCTTGAGCCGCTGCGAGAGGCGCTGAACAAGGCACTCAAGACGACCTGGCAGGATTGGGAAATTCCGCGCGAAGCCGACGTCATGTGGCCGGACGCAGTGAAGAAACTGCACGCCGACTGGTGGCAGGCCCGCATCGCCCGACAGAAAGAGATTGACGCGAGTATCGCTGCCAAGGCCGAGTTCGAGTACCTCTACGACAAGCCCTACCCCGATAAAAAGAAGGTCCGCGTCGCCGGTGCCTTCACCGTCGAAAGTCTCTCGCCACACCGCATGCTGGGCGTGGATGAGAACGACGAGCTGATCGATCCCATGAAACCCGCCAGCCCCGGCCACGGCGAGAGACAGACCTTTGCCCAGATGATCCTGGAGAACCTCAAGACCGCCGGAGTCCAGCAGGCACACAAGGAGGACAGGATCACCTTCACTGCGTTGACGCCGTGGCCCGGCGCTCTCGTCTGTGCCGAAGGCCGCTACCTGGAAGGCGCCACGGAGAAGCGGGCCGCGATCTTCATCGGCCCGGAGTTCGGCACCGTGCAGCGTGCTGACCTCGTGGCCGGCGCACGCGAGGCGGGCGATTCCGGATTCGATGTGCTGATCACGTGCGCCTTCAACTACGAGGCGCACACGACGGAGTTCAGCAAACTCGGACGCCTCCCCGTGCTCAAGGCCCGCATGAACGCCGACCTGCACATGTCCGATGACCTCAAGAACACAGGCAAGGGCAACCTCTTCGTCATCTTCGGCGAACCGGACATCACTCTGCTGCCGGAACCCGACGGCCAGGTGCGAGTGAAGGTGAACGGCGTCGATGTCTTCGATCCCAGCACCGGCGAGGTCCGCAGCGACGGCGCCGACGGCATCGCCTGCTGGTTCATCGACACCGACTACAACGAAGAAAGCTTCTTCGTCCGCCACGCCTACTTCCTCGGCGCCAACGATCCGTACAGCGCGCTCAAGACCACTTTGAAGGCTGAGATCAACGCCGAAGCCTGGGCAACGCTGAACAGCGACACCTCGCGGGCATTCGAGAAGCCGAAGTCCGGCCGGATCGCGGTAAAGGTCATCAACCACCTGGGCGATGAGGTGATGAAGGTGTTTCGCATCAATTGACTCGGGCGTAACCGCTCTTCAGCCTGAAAGGCTGCAACAAGTCAGCCCAGGGCAACGCCCTGGGGCAGGGAGATAGTCAGATGAAGCCAGCCCTGAAAGGGCGACACAAAGACGAGGCGGGCTTGTTGTTGCGCCCTTTCAGGGCAATAAGACGCCACCACGTCTCCTCTTTCCCAGGGCGTTGCCCTGGGCTGTTTTGTTGCAGCCTTTCAGGCTGAAGAGCGGAAGCCCGGTTACGCCCAAACGGGAACACTCCCGTTGTGCTGGGCCGCTCCCTTTCCACGCCGGCCTGGAAGGCGAGCTACGGGCTGAGAGTCCTGTCCTTGCGCCAGCGCCCGGTACTGTCCTGGACTCGTTCCGCATCACTCAGTTGAGGACCGTTTCCCGCTTGCCGCCGACGCCCTGAGAATCGCTGACCTCCGCCATCGCCCGGTCCTCCGGCTCGGAGAAGAAGCGCTCGGCCGAACGTTGCAGCACGCCGAGTTCTTGACGCAGCAGGACCGTGCGCCCTTCAGGCAGTGTCCCGATCAGGTTTTCAAGCATGGCGCGCAGGCGGCGAGCGACCTGGATGCTCTCAACGCCGAAGTGGCGAATTTCCGTGACGGCCAGGCGGACAAAATCCTCCCAGTCCGGCGTCCGGTAGACGAGGCGAAGCTGTCCCGCGGCGTCGTGCACCATGCCCGTGTCCAGGTGCCGGTGGCCGACCTTGCGCAACAGGTGGTGAATCTGGTCGAGCACGAGCACGGCCGTCGTCGGGTCGTTGATGGCCGGCGACAGTGCCTTCAGGGCAATGTCCACCACAATGCGAAATGCGAGGGTCGCGTCCTGCTCGATGGTGCGCTCCTGGCCGACGGCGACTGACGCGCACAGGGCCTGCGCCGGCGGGCTGCTCCCCTCGGAATAGATGCGGAACAACGGGTCGCCGATCGCCACATGGTCGCCCACCTGGGGAACCAACTCGATCACGCAACTGGCGCGCTGCGCCAGCGCCAGCAGCCCCTTCTCGTCGAACGCCATAACCACTCCAAAGTCCGAACTGGCGACGGTCAGGATCGGTTTGCCCCGGATAACGGGCGGCGCCGCGCCGTTGGATTGGGCCGGCAGGTCGGCGAGGCGCTGCGGGTAGACCTGTTCGATGGCCTTGCATCCCCCCTGGGACACCAGCCGCAAGACGCCGCTGGGCCGCAGCATTTTGCCCAGGTGGTCGATCAGGTAGAAAAAGATCCCCAGGCCGGCCAGGCTGACGTAAGCGGCCAGGTGCGCCGTCAGCAGGGGAACGTCCGACCTGATCCGCAACTGGGCCGACAGACAAAAGGTGAAGCAGAAGACCAGAAGCGCCAGTACGAACTTGGTGACGGAGTCGCGAAACACCATGCCGATGGCGCGCGGCGTCAGCGACGCGCTGGCGAGCTGCACCACCAGCAGCAGCGCCGAACAGATGAAGACGATGGACGTCAAGAGCGCTGAGGCCACCGTCCCGAGCATTCCGCGGGCCGTGTCCGGGTCGAGCGGGGAGACCCAGCCTCTCGCCTCCTCGACCCAGTGCAGCAGGCGGACGAGCGCGATGGCCGCCAGCGTGCCGAGCACCGGGAAGACCCAGATGGAATTGCGCAGCTTGTGCCGCAGCCGGTAGCACTGTAGCCAGTTCATGACAGAGTGATCCTTTCACTGGTCCAGCCAGCGGACGTTGCCGGTCTTCAGCTCATAGACCGCGCCGACGATAAGTATGTTCTTGCCGTCCTGGAGCGCCTGCTGCACCTCGGGCGTGCGGACCACCTGGTGCATCGACCAGCGCACGTTGGCCTCGACGCCCGCCTCCAGCTGCTCGGCGGCCGACAGGTTGGGGTCGATCTGTTCCAGGCCGGGATCAATGAGTTCGACGAGCTTCTGAATCCGCTCGGGATGGGTGGCGCGTTGAAAGCGTGCGGCCAGGGCAGCCTTGACCGCGCCACAGCCTTCATGGCCAAGGACCACCAGCAGCGACACACCCAGGTGCTGGTAGGAGTACTGAATGCTGCCGGCAACGCCGGCCGAGATGATGTTCCCGGCCAGCCGCATCACGAACAGATCCCCAAAACTCTGGTCGAACAGCAGCTCCGGCGGCACCCGCGAGTCGCTGCACCCGAGGATCCCCGCAATGGGGCGCTGCCCCTCGCGCAGCCGGGCAAAAGCCTCCTTCGTGATCGTCGTGTGCAGGGGCTGCCCACGCATGAAACGCTCATTACCCTCGCGAAGACGTTCGAGGGCTTCCTGGGGGGTGCGGGGCCGCGTCGGCATGGTGATTCGTTTCTCTTTCGGCGGATAACCGTCATTGGCTGGCCCAGCGAGTGTGCCACGGTCGTCTCGACCGTGTT
>JBBSDR010000588.1:0-5280 GCA_038240465.1 Gemmatales bacterium | reverse complement strand
CGCAACCTCGGCTGGAGCGGCGATACCGTCTGGGCCGAGGCGCGCGGCGTCTTCGATCCACCGGAGAAGGGCTTCCAGCGTCTCATCGACGGCGTCAAGGGGCTGAAGCCAACGGTCCTGTTCGTCTCCTACGGCACCAATGAATCGTTTGCGGGCGTCCAGGGCTTGCCGCGTTTCCGCCAGGGACTCGAACGTCTGCTCGACGCGCTTGTGCCGACGAAAGCCCGTGTGGTCCTCTTTACGCCGCTGCCGATGGAGGGCCTCGGCGCACCGCTGCCGGGCGTCACCACGCAGAACAAGGACCTTGAACTGTATGGCAAGGAGATCGGCAAGGTGGCCGAGAAGCGCGGCCACGTCTTCGCCGATCTGTTCGGCGTGATCCGCGATTTGAAAACCCATCACCCGCTGACGGATAATGGCCTGCACCTGACGGAGTACGGCTACTGGGAGACGGCGCCGCTGTTCGAGAAGGCCCTGGGTCTGAAAACGCAACACTGGCTGATCGACATCAATAGTGAAGGCAAATTCGAGGATGCCGGCTGCAAGGTCACGAACGTCAAGGCGAGCAAGACGGAGATAACCTTCGACGTCACGGACGACGTTCTCCCTCCGCCGACGTTCCATCGCGGCTGGCTGTTGGAGACACGCAAACGGCTCTTCCGGGCGCGCGGACTGCAGCCGGGAAACTACACACTGTCCGTCGATAGCCAGGCCCCCAGTCACGCCGCGTCCGAACAGTTCGCCGCCGGCATTCCCCTGAGTTCCGGGCCTGACTTCCTTCAGCAAGACAAACTCCGGGCGACGATTGTCGAGAAGAATCGCCTCTATTTCCATCGCTGGCGGCCGCAGAACGAGACGTATCTGTTCGGCTTCCGCAAGCAGGAACAGGGCCAGAACGGGCGGGAGATTCCGCTCTTTGATCCGCTTGTCGAGGCGCAGGAAAAAGAAATCGCGAAACTCCGCGTTCCCGTGCCGCGGAAGTACGAACTGAAACGCCCGTGACTGCCCGCCCGGTCGTTTACGGCCGGGCGGGGACGGCCGGATTCGCCTGATGCCGCCCATCCGTTCGTTCACGGCGGGCGGGGCCAGCCCCCTTCAGGGGGCTTTTGCAGATAGCCCGGTCGTTTACGGCCGGGTCCACGAGAGATACCGTCATGCGCTCCTTCTGTTTCATCCTCCTGCTGCCCACCATTGCCTTCGCCCAGCGCGACGCGAAGATTCCCGATCCCGATCCCGAAATCGAACGCAAGACGTTCCAACTGCCGCCCGGCTTCGAGGTCAATCTCTATGCCGCCGATCCGCTGCTCATGAAGCCGATCCAGATGAACTTCGATGCCGCCGGCCGGCTCTGGGTCGCCTGCTCCGAGTCCTATCCGCAGATCAAACCCGGCGCCAAACAGAACGATCGCATCGTCATCCTCGAGGACACCACAGGCGCGGGCAAGGCCGACAAGACGACTGTCTTCGCCGATGGCCTGCTCATTCCAACCGGACTCGAACCCGGCGATGGCGGCGTCTATGTCGTCGATAGCACCGACCTGCTGCACCTGTCCTCCAGCACCGGCAACGGCAAGGCGGATCGCCGCCGCGTCGTCCTCTCCGGCTTCGGCACCGAGGACACACATCACATGGTCCACACGCTGCGCTGGGGACCGGACGGCCTGCTCTACTTCAACCAGTCGATTTATATCCACAGCCACATCGAGACGCCTTATGGAGTGAAACGGCTCAACGCGGGCGGCACCTGGATGTTTCGGCCCGAGACCATGCAGCTTGAAGTCTTCGCTCGCGGCTGGATCAATCACTGGGGCCATCACTTTGACCGCTTCGGCCAGTCGTTCGTCACCGACGGCGCCGGCGGCGAGGGCGTCAACTATGTCGTACCAGGCGCGTCCTATCCGACGGCTTATGGCACACCGCGCATCCTCCACGGCCTCAATCCCGGCTCGCCGAAATACTGCGGCTGCGAGATTGTCAGCGGCCGGCACCTGCCCGACGACTGGCAGGGCAACCTCATCACCAACGATTTTCGCGGCAATCGCGTCTGCCGCTTCGTCCTCAAGGAGGACGGCACCGGCTTCGCCTCCCGGCAGCAGGTCGATCTGATCAAGTCCTCGCATCCCGCTTTTCGGCCCATTGACGTCAAGATGGGGCCGGACGGCGCCATCTACATCGCCGACTGGTACAACCCGATCATCCAGCACGGCGAGGTCGATTTCCGCGATCCGCGCCGCGACAAGACGCATGGCCGAATCTGGCGCGTCACCGTCAAGGATCGGCCCCTCGTGCAGAAGCCGAAGCTGGCCGGCGCAGCCGTCGAGGACCTGCTCGCCCGCCTGAAGGACCCCGAGGACTGGACGCGCCATTTCGCTCGCCGCGTCCTCAAGGAGCGCGGCAAGAAGGACGTGCAGCCCGCTCTCGAACGCTGGGTCGCGGGACTCGATCCGAAGCACGACGAAGCCCTCCTTCTCGAAGCTCTGTGGGCTTACCAGGGACTCGACGTCGTCGAGCCGAAACTGCTGCGAACCTTGCTGGAAGCGAAGGACCATCGCATCCGGGCGGCTGCAACGCGCGTGGCCGGCGCCTGGAGCGATCGCCTTCAGAGTCCACTCGAGCTGCTGGCGGCGCGCGTCAACGACGTTCATCCGCGCGTGCGGATGGAGGCGGTCCGCTCGCTCGCTCGTCTCAAGAGTGCAAAGGCCGTCGAGGTGGCCCTGCGGGCGCTGGAGCGTCCGGTGGACACCTTCCTCGATTACGCTCTCTGGCTGACGACGTGGGAGACGAGGGCCATCTGGGAACCCGCGCTGAAGAATGGTGAGATTGCCTTTGGCGGCGACGTCCGCGCCCTGACGTTTGCTCTGAAGACCTCAGGCTCGCGCGAGGGAATCAAGCCGCTGCTGGAAATGCTTCGCGCCGGCAAGGTGCCGGCTGAGCGCGAGGAAAACGTTCTCGCGCTTGTCGCCGCGATGGGCAGCCCGCAGGATTTGCAGATGATCTTCGACCTGGTACTGAGCGAGAAAACGCCGCTCGCGCGCAAGGCGGTGCTCCTCGACGGACTGGCCCAGGCAATGCGGCAACAAGACGCGAAACCTTCCGGCGAATTGAAGGCGCTCGACCAGTTGCTCGAAGTGAAGGATGACAGCGTCCGTGTGGCTGCGGTCCGGCTTGGAGGTGTGTGGAAGCTCGAATCGCTGCGGGCGTCGCTTCATCGTTTTGCGACGGCCCCGGAGGCACCATTGACCGTCCGGCAGGCCATCGCCGAGGCGCTCGTGGCGCTGGGCGGGCCGAAGAGTGCCACGACTCTGGTCGAAATGACGGCTTCGACCTTCCCGTTTAAGGTGCGCTCGCTGGGTGTCATCCAGCTTGCGGAACTGGACGTGGCGGAGGCGGCGAAACAGGCGGCCGAGGTGCTGGCCTCCGCCCCGGCGAACGCCGACCCAACCGACCTGATTGCCGCTCTGGTGCGCCAGAAGAAGGGAGCCGAGGCGCTGACGGCGGCGCTGGCCAATCGCAAGTTGCCGCTGGACGTGGCCAAGATCGCGGCGCGGGTGGCGCGGTCGTCGGGACGCGACGTCGGCAAGCTGCCGGACGTGCTGCGGGCCGCGGGCGGATTGACGACGCCCGTGCGCGTGTTGAGCAAGAATCAACTCGACGATCTGCTCGACGACGTCAGCAAGAAAGGCAGCGCGGCGCGCGGCGAGATTGTTTATCGCCGCAAGGACCAGGCGTGTTTGAAGTGTCACGCCATCGCCGGCGCGGGCGGACTGGTCGGCCCCGACATGTCGAGCATCGGGGCCAGCGCTCCGCTGGATTATCTTGTCGAGTCGCTGCTGCTGCCCAGCGCCAAGATCAAGGAAGGTTATCACTCCGTCATCATCACGACAGACAAGGGGCAAATCATCACCGGCGTCAAGGTGCGCGAGACGGGCAAGGAACTGATCCTGCGCAACGCCGAGGACAAGGAAATCGCGATCCCGAAGAAGGAGATCGAGGACACAAAGAACGGCGGCTCGCTCATGCCGGAAGGCTTGACCGATGAGCTGACGCGCGGCGAACTGATCGACCTGGTGCGGTTCCTGTCGGAGCTGGGCAAGGTGGGGCCGTATCAGATCGGCAAGGAGAGACTGGTGCGCCGCTGGCAAGTGCTGGAGTCCGGCAAGGAAACGCACGGCAATCTGATCCGCAACGGCCTCGCGGCGGGAGCGAGCGACGCCCCGTGGCAGACATGGTCTTCGGCCTACACGACCGTCGCGGGGCTGCTGCCGCTGGATGACGTGCCAACGACGAGGGTTCGCCGCGAGTTGGAACAGTTGACACAGACGTTGGGACTGGCGCGTTGTCAGTTGGAGGTGACGACGCCGGGCAAGGTGAAACTGCTGTTCAACACGGCTGATGGCCTGAGCCTGTGGCTGGATGGAGCGCCGCTGGAGGCGAACCGAGAGATCGTCGTCGATCTGAAGAGCGGCAAGCTCACGCTGACTATCGGGGTCGAGCGCGAGAAACGGCGCGACAGCGTGCGCGTCGAGGTGGGCGACGTGGCCGGTTCGGCGGCGCAGGTTCGCGTCGTCGGCGGAAAATAGCCGCTTGCGGCTTTGCAGATGCATCTGCAAAGTCGCAAGCGGCGGTCAGGGAGTTTCTTCCGGCGGCGGCTTGTAGAGGCTGGCGATGGCGCTGGCGACGTCGGGAAAGACCTCGAAGGGCGCCCGCGCGAAGCCCTTGGTGCTGATCAGCCGCGTCACCGCGAAGATCTCGTGGACCTCCGGCGACAGACAGCACAGCAACAGCTTGCCGTTCTGCTGCCGCAGCAGACGATGCAGGCTCAGCAGCGGCCGAAAGCCGGAACTGGACAGAAACGTCACGCGGCTGAAGTCCAGCGCGACGTTCTGAGCCTGCGACTGAACGGCGACCGCGAGGAGCTGGTCGCGCAAGGCGTCCGCGACTTCATCGCCGAGGATCTGACCGTCGGCGATGGTCAGGACGACAACAGGACACTGCAGGTGTGAGTCATTCGCTGAGGTCATGGTTTCTTCCGGTCCGGGCAGGGAGACAGGAATGCATCTCTCTGATGAGAATACCGTAAATCGCCACGGACGCAACGGGGAAAGTGTCCGTCCTCGCCGCGACAGGAATGATTGTTGACGGACGCGGTCTGGTACAATAGCCATTCGCAGGATGCACTCCAAGAACAGCATCGATCGAGGAGTCCTCCCTCATGGCCCGCGAAAAGCCTCCGATCCTGCGGCTGCGCGATCTCGTTCCGGGAGACCAGCCGGCCGTTTT
>JBBSDR010000587.1:0-5283 GCA_038240465.1 Gemmatales bacterium | reverse complement strand
TCAGAAGACCAGCCCAGAGCGCAAGCGAAGGGTTCTTCTGCCTTCACTGACTCCTGACTCCTGATTCCTGATTCCTGACCCCTGACTCCTGACTCCTGACTCCTGACCCCTGATTCCTGACTCCTGACTCCTGACCCCTGACTCCTGACTCCTGACTTACCTGAGGGGAATGCAAACGCACACTTCGGTCCCTGTCCCCGGCTCCGCTCGCAAAGTGAAGGTCCCCCCGAGCAACTCCGCTCGCTCTCGCATTCCCACCAGTCCTAGCCGGGTTCCGTCGAGAGTCTCCGGCGCGAAGCCCACTCCCTTATCGCGGACCGTCAGCGTTACCTGTCCATTCAGGGCGTGCAGGGTGACAAACACCTCGGCGGCGCGGGCATGGCGCGAGACATTCGTCAGGGTCTCCTGAAGGACGCGGTACACGTTCTCGCTCACGGCAACAGGGACCGGCTCCTCAAAGCGCAACTCCGAGCGGACGACGATGCCGGTGCGATCCTCGTAATCGCTGAGCAGACTCTGGACGGCGGCCTTGAGACCGAGATCGTCCAGCAGCGTGGGCCGCACCCGCGTCGTGATTTCGTGAATCTGTTCCAGCACCTGGTCGGCCCCATCGCGAGCGCGGCCAATCAGTTCGTCCTTCTTGTCGGGGTCGGTTGCCTGGACGGCGCGCTGGAGGTCGAGAGTGACAGCGGTGACGACCTGGCCCATTTCGTCGTGCAGATCGCGGGCGAGGCTGCGTCTCTCTTCCTCCTGGGCGGTCAGCAATCGGGCGGACAGCGCTCGCAGCCGGGCCTCGGACTCTTCCAGTTGGCGTTCGTGGCCCCGGCGCAGGACGCCCGCGTAGGCGAAATACCAGGACAGCACGCACACCAGCAGCAAGGCCACGCCCGAGAAGAGCAGCAGCCGCCGCAGCAGGACCGTGGAGCGGGCTTCGAGAATATCGTTGGGAACATGCGCCACGACGATCAGTCCCGCGTCGCGGGCATCGGGGTCGGCGTGAGCCGGGTCCGGCGCGTCGGGTTGACGGCCCCGTGGCGGCAGCGCCCGGAACGTGAACAGTCCGCGAGCAGTGCGAACTTGACCTCGTTCCTGAGACGCCAGGGACTTCCAGGCTTCGGGATAGTATCCGGCGAAGGTTCGGCCGTGTCCGAGCATGAACCCCCACTCGTCGTCCGGCCTGGGTCCGCGAAGAAAGTGGCCGGCGCGGTTCAGGAGCCAGGCCGATCCGAGAAAGGGGACCGACACTTCGCCGAGTTTCCGCAGCAGTCCCGCGCCGAGGTAGTTGAGGACGAGGATGCCGCGGCGGCGTCCGTCGCGGTCGAAGACGGGCGTGGCGAAGCGGATGGCCGGTTTAAGCGGCTGCTCGATCTGCTCGTGTTCCACGTTGAGGTCGAACGGCGAGACGAACACCTCGCCGCGTTTGAGGCGCATGGTCTGGACAAAGTAATAGCGTGCGGCCTTGGGCTGCAGTTCGTCCTCGGGAACGCTGGCGGGCTGGCCCTTGTTCCGGTTCACCCGCACCCGCTCGCGCCCGGCGATGTCGAGATAGCGAATCTGATCGTAGACGCCCTTGCGGCTGCAGAACAGGACGAACTCTTCCTCGAGCGGCCGCCGGGCGTCGGGACTGCCGGAGAGGTAATTCCGCAGCGCGGCGGCATCGGCGAGGTAAAGGAGATCGGCCTCGATCGATTCCATTTCACGATCGATGAGGCTGGCGTGCAGATCGACGATGTGCCAGCCGGACTGTTCGTGAAGGGTGCGTTCGGCGGCGAGGTCGTGGTCGTGCAGCGCCAGCACCGCCGCGCTCGCCAGCAGGGCAACGGGCAGGAAGATGGCCAGGAATCGGCCGACCACCCGAGCCGAGAAGAGGCTCGGCCGGCCGGCCTCGGGATAGATCATGGTGTTGCGCGGACGTCTTCGCCGCTTGCGTCTCTGCCGCTTGCGGCTTAGCGGTCTTTCGCCGGTGCGGATTTACCGGGGGGTTCGCACCCCCCGCTCGCCTCATTTCAGCGTACCTTGGCCGTGCCGTCGAAGTACGCCTGCATCTTGGGCCAGATGTCCTTCGCGACCTTGCGGCCCAGGCCCAAACCCTCGACATTGTCGGCCTGGATATGATAGCCGCCCATGACGCGCGAGATACCGGCCATATCGGCCGTGGCCGTGAAGGTCGGCAGTCGCAGCAGGACATTGCAGTTCATCTTGGGGTCGTCAGGCTTTCGGCCGTGATGCATCTGCATGATTTGACACGCCACGCCTGGCTCCGTCAGCGCGCCGGCCAGGCGTTTCTCGTTCTCGCCGAAGCGGTCGCTGCCGGTGAACAGTTCCAGCGTCTTGGCACAGGCGGCGCTCACCGTGCTGTGTCCGGAAGGATAGCCGGGGAACGGCGGCGTGATAAAGGTCGAGGGCGAATACGGATGCCATTCCGCGGCCGGCAGCTTGACGACGCCCTTGCCGGGTCCGGCCCAGCCATCGACTTGCTTGCCCTTGTAGCAGTGCCGAACGAGCGTCCAGGGGCGCGAACTGTCGTAGTAGCGCTTTGCGTCCCAGCAGGCGATGAAGGCGTCGAACGCCGCATTGCCCACGGCGAAAAACAGCTTCGCGTCCTGGTCGATCCCATTCTTGTCGCGCCGCGATACGTCCTGGGCGAAGCGCAGCCAGTGTCCCGACTGGCCGGTCGAGCGGGGACCGTCGCGCATGAACTCGACGAGCGCCTTCTGTTCGACCGTGAGAGTGGCGTTGAAGTGAATGACTTCGTCCACTTCCTTGAGGAGTTGTTCCGAACCCACCTTGGGCGGAGGGCCTGGCCGATACTGGTCGCTGCGATCGAGCGCGAAGGGCTTGACGCGATACCAGTGCGGCGTGAGGAAGCCGGGCGTCACCTTGCCGCCCTTGCCGTTGTCGAAGACGATCGGCTGCCAGCAATCCGGGTCAGTAAGCTTATCCGCGTGGTTGCCACACTTGTAATAGGTGAAGTCGGAATAGGGGATCCCTTTCGATCCCACCTCCTCGCCGAACTGATTGGCGCCGTCCGCGCGCCGATAGGCGATGAGAGCGGCCGCGGCGGCGTTGCCCACGCCCTGGGGTGTGGCGAGATCGGTCGAGGTATCCGCCGGGTCGAGTCCCTTCTTCCGCATCTGCTCGGCCAGCCACTTTTCGTCCTCGGGAAACACGAAGAGCATGGCGCGATAGGTGGCGTAGCCGATGGCCTTCGCTTTATTAGCATCGGTCCGCTCGGCGGTTGGCCGGCGGAGTTTCCCTCCGAGCCGGGTGCCAACGGCCTTGTCGTCATAGGCGGCCCAGGCGTCATACATGGCAGTCACGATGATCGCCAGCATGCGCGAGCCGACCGTGGGCCGTGGGGCATTGCGCTCGTGTTCGCGGGCGGTCGCTTCGAGAGCGACGTCGAGCCATTCGTAAGTGGCGGAGGGCTTGTACACCGCGGGCCGCACCGGATTCACATCGGCAGCGGCGTTGGTCTCCCACAGAAGACCGGCACCCAGAACCAGGACAACCAGGAGCCAGCCCGCGAGCCAATGACCTTTCATCGAACAGCCCTCCCTTTACCCACGACCCCGCGAAATGTACCGATGCGCCGTCAAGTATCATGGTGGGGTAATATGGGAGAAATGTCTGTCAAGAGAGCTACGATTCTCGTGTAGGAAAAATCCGACACGACTGGATCCCGACCAGCCCCGAGCGCAAGCGAGTGGGTTGCATGGCCAGAACCCGCTCGCTTGCGCTCGGGGCTGGTCAGACATGAAACCGCGGTCCTAACCGCCCTGGACGCTCTGGTAGCAAAGCCACAGACCCAGGCAGGTGACGAGGGCGGAACTGACCAGGGGCAGGGCGCGGAACAAACGGCTCTTCTCCCAGCGTTTGCCGGCCAGCGCCTTGGTGCGGACCACCAGGATGCCAATGGCCACAAGGACGCTGGCCAGTCCGGCGCTGAACGCCAGCAGCAGCGGCAGCGCCCACCACAGCATGTTCATCGACACGGCGACCAGCAGCAGAATCACCGCATCCCAGCAAGGCACGAGGCCGCCGTTAATGCCCAGCAACACCAACCCCCACCATCCGCCCTGCACCGGATGCGGATGGTGATGGCCGTGATCGTGGTCGTGGTCGTGGTGATGATGGTGGCCGTGGTCGTGATCGTGGTGATGGCCCGCGCCGCCGAGATGGATGTGATCGGCCTTGCCGGAGAGACGGCGCAGCAGCAGCCAGAACCCCAGGCCGGCAATGAGGCATCCGCCGCCCAGTTCAAGCGCTCTCTGAATGCCGCCCTGCTCATCGTCCGAAATGCCGCGCGGGAACATCATCTGCAAGACCACTGCCAGGATCAGCACGCTGCTCGTGTGCGTCAGCGTGGTCACCAGTCCCAGCAAGATGGCATGACGAACGGTGCCGCGCTCGCCCACGAGGTAGGCGGCCACCAGGGTCTTGCCGTGTCCCGGCGTCAGGGCGTGTCCCGCACCGAAGATCACCGCCAGGCAGAGAAGCGCCCACCTCGAACGCTCCGAGTCGAAGAATAGTCTCAACAGACCGGAGTCTTCTCTCTTTGGCCTGGCAGCCGTGGGGGCGCTCGCTTTGTCCGGCGCGGACGCGGGTTGCACGCCTGGATCGATCAGTTCAAAGACCGTCCGGACACTCTGGTTGTCCGTGTTTGGGGGATCGGTTGGCCCGAGGCGAACACCCGGACCGGACGCCAGGGCGATGGTTGCCAGACCGGGCTTTCTCTTGCCGTTTTCGTCGAGGAAAGTGCCATCGCGGAAGGTGAAGCGGTGCGCCGTCCCCGCGGATGGCTTCCAGGGCGCTCGCATGGTGAAGTCGCATCGGACCTCGGCAGGCGCTTCGTTTCGGTACGATTCGCAGGTAAACGTGAGTGGTTCGTTGTCCAGGGAGGCACTCAAGCCAGAGGCCAGCAGAGGAGCATACACACGCGTGAAGGCGTCGAAAAATTGCTTCGGCTGCGAGAGGTTGGCCAGGTCAACCTGTTTCTCGAACGTCGGCTGATCTTGAATGACCAACGTCCACGGGTCCACCTCCAGGTGATACTCCACAATCACCGCATCGACCGTCAGGCGCACGGTGAGGGTCCGGTCGTGGTTGCCCTTCGGCACGGGGTGGGCGTGCAGCGGCTGGACGGCTCCCGCAAGGGTCCAGACGCCGAGAAGCAGGCCGATGAAGGCTGACGGCAGACGCCTTCTTCGAGTGGTACGGATAGCGTCGCTCATGTTGCCCTCGCTCAAGGCGAGCGGGGGGGGGGTTAGCCCCCGGAACAGT
>JBBSDR010000586.1:0-5283 GCA_038240465.1 Gemmatales bacterium | reverse complement strand
GGCGTCAGCAGGGCAGTCAGTGCCGCATGCGCGGGCTTGGCCTCCTTGAGGGTTCGGCACACCAGCAAGATGTCATCGGCGACCCGAATTATCGGGATCTCTGAGTGCTTCTTCCGCCAGGGTCGGTCGAGGCAATGGTGAAGGTAAAGGTTCAGCAGGAGTGGACTCAGACAGCCGCCCTGTCGAAGACCTGACGTGCTCGCGTTGCCCACGATGTGGGTGATCAACTCGACCAGGTTGTCGGCGACGAGGTACTTCTTGACGATCTGATTAAGACGCGACAAGGGGACGTTGAGGAAGGCATCCTTGATATCTTCGATCACCCAGACTCGCCTCTTCTTCTCGACACAGTACCATTCGGCCAGGGCCAGCGCATCTAGCCGATCCTTCCGGGGCCGGAACCCGAGGGAATGATCGTGAAAGAGCGGATCGAGGATCGGCTGGACGATCAGCACGACGGCCCGTTGCATCAATCGATCCTCGATGTTCTGGATCACAAGCGGACGATCGCCGCGACCTGGCCCTTTCGAGATCATCAGGACCCGTTCCTTGCCCGGACGGTAGGTTCCCTCGCGGATAGCTCGAGCGAGGCAACGGCACAGCGCCCACACCTCTGGCTCGGCGAGGTCGCAATAGCGGTGGCCGTTCGGGCCCGGGGCATGTCCTCCGTTCTTGACGAGATCGTCCCAGGCGCACCGCAAGGTGCGAGGATCGGCCACCCAGCCCAGGAGATAGGGGGCGATCTCGTTCAGGCCGGCTCGCCCCCTGGCGACGGCGCCGCCGATTACCCTCTCACACCGGCGCAGGAATTCGCGTCGGTCGCCCTCGTGGATCGCGACTGCCTCTGGGGTCAGCGCCTCGTCATAGTTAGATCGACGTCGGAAAAGACCCTCGTACATGCTTCATCCCCTGATCTGGCGGCGGTCGGGCCACCACGAAGAAAGTGGGGGAGAAGAGAGGTCGTCCTGACCTCTCTTCTCCCTGGCACAATTGCCAGAAAAACCGATGGCGATCGGCGGAGCCATCGCCAGCACCACCGCTATACGCACTCTTGTCCACACGGTAAGAGCTGTACTACGATCCGCTGGCTGTCCAGGACGAGCAAGGAGACGTCAGTGACGACGGCGTCCTCGTACAGGTCCAGGACGGCTGACCGGGTCAGCTACGGGAATCAGTGGAGCATCCCAGCGCCTCTGTCCTGAGCGGGTCCGGTTCCGACAAGATCCAGCGTCCTCTTGTCAGCCAGGACGGGGCCAGGAGTGAGACTCCTGACCGCTGAGCCCGGGAGAGTGTCCCAGGCTCCACCTCTCCAGCGCCACTCAGAGTTGGGGTGCGGGGGAGGGATTACTCGCGTTGTCTGCTATCCGGTCCTTGTTATCGTCCTCGTCACGGCGAATCCTCTCGCCTCGTAGTCCCTCACTCGTTGCGTGGTGTCATTGACGGCGCTGGCGTCAAATGTGTCGTTGAAGTCCAGCAGCAGCACCGTCCGCTCGGGCTGGCTCTTATCTACTGCCGGCGGAAAGTTCTTGATGGTGATCGCTGATGCGCCTCCACTCGCTCGAATGACGACGTCCGTGTTGATACCCGCGGTCGCTGCTACTACGGCCGCCACGATCACCGGTCCTGACGACATCGCTGCCGCCGGATCTGTCTCCTCGTCTGTCTCTCTCGGGACCGCATCCACCATGATCGCGCTTGGAATCAGGGAGAGCAGTTCGCGCCCGTGCTCCGTCGATTCCACGACGATGGTCAGTCCCCGGCCCCTGAAACTGGTTTTTGGGTTCGCGAGATAGGCAAGGATGCCAAGGCGGCGCAGCTCTTTTCTATCGCGATCCACGAACGCCTGGACGAGAGAGGCGATGAACTTGTTGCGCGGTTTATTCCTCCAGTACGCCTTCCGCTTCCGTTGAAGTCCCGCGACCGCCTCGACGCGACGGCAAAACGGTGTCCTCATCATCAGCACGCGCACGCTTGTGGCGGCCGCCGTCACGGTGTACACGACTGGGCCACAGAGCGCCTCAAGGAGCATGGCCGTCTGGCGGTGTGTCTGCCTACGCGGTTGAACGAAGCCGTAGATGCGTGGAAAGATCCCACCCGTTGCCTCTCTGGCGGGCAAATCTCTAGTCGCGCTCTCCGCGTCGGGCAGCACGAGGATGTCGGCGTCATGGGCGAGCGGAAGGTGGCAGTAGGTGCAGACGACGCAGCGATGTCCGTGTCGAGCAAGCCCCGCAGCGGCGAGTCCGACATGCTCATCCAGGTCGTCTTCGAGGGTACGCCATAACTTCCAGGCTTCCCGGCGCGTGGGAACGCTGACGACGATGCGGGCCTTCGGATAGAGTTCGCGGATCTGCGTGATACGCTGCACCATCTCCTTGAAGTTGCGCGCCTCAATCTGACCCATGGGCTGCTGGATAAGTGCTTCAAGAAACTTGCGATCGTCTCCATCGTTGCCTCGGAGGAACTCCAGGTCCACTTCATGGAGTCGGTGTCTGTACTGTCGCAGATCCTCGACCTTGACTCGGTAGCCGTGTTCCTCCAGTAGTGCGCGGCAGCGACTCAGCAGGCCAACAGGAACTGCAAGACGCCCTTTATGGTCGAACGTGTAGAGGAAACGCTCCGTGTCCACTCGTCTGTGCCCCGACGCACCAGCTTGTTCGAACTCGCAAACCTTGTAGAAGAGATGCTCCTCCAGAAGCAGGACGGGCGGATCGATAAGTGCGAAGTTGGTGCACGTCAACATGACGTGAACAGAGGGTCGGCCGTTACGTCCGCGTGGCTTGCCAGTCGAAGCAAACTCTTTCTGAGGCATGAGAATCTCCCGATGCAGAGCCGATCACCTGAGGCGGCACGATTGTTCAGATAACCATGTGCCAACTACGCTTCATGTTGATGTCGCTGTGGCTGCGACACACCCTGTTCTTCTTCTGGATCCTCATCCTGCGGGAGATCCTCCCGCCAGTACCACAGGTCTCGCTCCTCCAATGCGAGCCCCTTGTTCGCGATATAGTCGCGGACAGTTTGCACGATGAACAAGGTCCGCCCCGGGTCAGCCTGAAGGGGCCGCTGGGCCATGCGGCGAGCCCCCTGGAGGGAAACGTGGACGTGGTTGCAAGCGCGTGGAAACGCGTTCGCGCCACCAATTACCTCGGCGAGTTGCGCGATCAGTGGGTAGTGGCGGCAGTCCATCTCCGACACGGCGAGGGCGACAAGCACCTTGCACGCCTCGTTCGCCGGCAGAGAGCACCCCGCTGCGAATGTGATAACAAGCTGTTCGAGTTCGACACCCGGGCGAAACTGGATCGGTGGACCTTGTTTCTGCCCAGTGGAATGTTTTTTGCGAGCCACGGTCATCTCCACTGACGGACGTTCCCGACGAGGCTATCAAGTATACTATCGAGTCTACTACAAGATCAACGAGATAATTGCTTCGGCCGGACATGCGGTCTGGACACGGTCGCCGCACTAACACGTCGAGATTCCAGAGACATTCCCTCTGCTGCCTGGAGCAGGACATCGGACTCGCCATCACGGTGTAAGGATTACCTTGCCTTGCCCTCTCGGCTGGGAGGGAGTGAACTCGTCCCCGACCAAGCTCCCGCTGATTGTCTCACTCGCTCACCCCTCCCCTCTCGTCACGCACCGATCGCCCACTCACTACGACCGGTGCAACCTGACCTTCGGAGGATGCCGACTCCTTATTGCCTGTCGGCAGCTCGAAGCTGCCTTGAACGCATGCCGGGTAGAGTAGGGTGCTGTCCCCTCGCCTGCTCCAGAGATTGCCACCATGCACAGAGACCGCCCCCGAGCCAGCCGCCATGACGTCGATGAAGCCGTCAGAGAAATCCGGGAGTATCACCGGCAGGGCCGAGCCAGCTTGCGTGCGTATCCGCCGCCATGCCGACACGGCGAGAGGATCCTCGACCACCAGGCCGACGAACTTGGGTGGAATGTTACGCGACTGCGTAAGGCTCGACAGTTCGCCGATCCCGTCCTCGGCTACAGCGAGGTAGAACTTAACAAACTGTACTCTCTCTTGCGTCAGCACCGGCCCATCTTCGGCACGGCTCACATTGGCATCCTCGTCACCGTCCCCTGGGACGATGGGCGAAGAGAACTGCAACGGTTGTGCCTCGAATGCAACTGGTCGAAGGCTGAACTCACTGCCGAGATCAAACGACGGTTCGGCTCTCGCCGACAGGGTGGACGCCGGGGGATGGTGAGCAGTGATCTCGTCCACCTGCTTGTTCAGTTCGACGAGATGACAGACGGAAGAGTATCCTCGACTCTCTCCCGAGACGAATCAGGGACCAAGTCCTTGCTGCACAACAAGTGATGACGGACCTGAAGACGGCGGTGAGCGCCGCGTTGGCGACCATCCGGGCACAAGCAAGGAGGAATGGCGAATCGTGACCGCTCGGACGGAAGTGTCAAAAACTGGTTTTGGATTCGTCCCCTCGACTGCCCTGTCGTAGCGGTGGTACAGTGGAGATGGATTTACCGCCGGACGCACGGATACATGAGCCATGCGACTGTACTATCCTGACCTGCAACGACTCTCTCCGATCCGCCCACTGGCCTGGCGCTGGGATCGCGCACAGCGTCTCGTCAGTTCGGGCCGGTACTACAGCCGACAACGGGATGATGAGCAGACCGGCCGTGCGATGTCCTATCTGCGCGAGATGCAACGCTGCGGGAGCGAGCGAGACCACGATCGGCTCGCGAAGACGTACCCGGACATCCACGCAGCCAGGCGACTCCAGGAGTGTGGAGACATCGCCGTGGAACTCCAGGCCCGACTCCTGGCTCGACAGTCGCCGGGAGAGATTGCCCGGATCACGAGCTTGCCGGCTGATGCTATCGCGACGTATGAGGTGTTGTTCTTTCAGGTCAGCGACCGGCTAAACGCGAGAGACTGGGTATCTGCGACGGCTATCGGCTGGTGGCGGTTTGATCCGGCCAAGGGGCGCGACGCTGGAACTGTCCTGAAGGGCTTCGCGTATCATGGCGGGTCGGTCGTCTTGGAAGCCGTCCTACCCTCCCTGGTCCAGAGCAGAGGCGATGGACACGATCCGCTTCCCGATGCGCAACATGAGGTCCATGCCGACAGCATTCACTGCGCGATCGGAGTCCACATGCTCCCCTGGGACGACCGGACGAATATGAAGCTGTTCAAAATTCACGCGTGGCTCTTTGACGGGACGCGCAACGGCTCGGAAACCCATGTTGCCGACACGAAACGGCCTCCTGTCATCGACGAACTGCTCGATCAGCTCCGTTCGGAAG
>JBBSDR010000585.1:0-5286 GCA_038240465.1 Gemmatales bacterium | reverse complement strand
TGGCGGTCTGGGGAGACGATGCCCATTCTTTAGGGTATGGCTGAATCGCCAACGGAACATGCAAGCCCGATGTCCTCCCTTCTGATAGGGAGAGCCTCTTGCCGGACCGCAACTGTATAATAGCGGGGATGTACGAGTCAGCGGCTGGAGGAATCGCAATGAACGTCACCTACAGCGATAAAGCCAGGCAGCGGAATAAAGACATTCGGCTGCTGCAAGAAGCGACGAATTACCTTGAGGAAGTCCTCGGCCAGTCCGTCGGGCTTGTCCAGGCTGAGTGGGACTGCACCGAAGACGAGAACGGTCGCATCCTCTACACTCTTCAGATCTCCGACTGGACAGGGGTCGCCACCGCTCAATTCACTCCCGAGGAGTTGGCGATCCGGACCCACATGCGGTATCTCCTCACCCGTCTCTGGGGCGATCTCCTCCAAACGAGAAATCACAAGCAACTTGAAGCTCTTCAGAAAGCCAGCGATCCGGAGAACTGACATGGCATTGGGGGACAAAGTCGAGGAACTACAGCAGACGATTGCTATCCTGACCGGGTGGGTGGACAATGACCGCATAGGGCGTGTCCAGAAATGACTTCGGCGAGCGGCACGGCGTAAGCGTGCCGGTTTGTCCGTTTCAGCGGCACGCTCACGCCGTACCGGTTTGTCCGCTTCACCGGCACGCTCACGCCATGCCGGTCTGTCCGGTTCACCGGCACGCTCACGCCGTGCCGCTCTCCTAGGATTGGAACGAATTCTAGGACGCCTTTATAGTCTAGAACCACTTCCACAGAGGGAGAATAACTAATGAAATCGCTAATGATGGGACTGCTCGTCCTGGGTTCCGCCTGCCTGCTGACGTTTCCGGCGTCCTCGGAAGAGGCGAAGCCGGCTCGGCCGCTGGACCGCGACCGGATCGAGCAGCGTATCAAGGAGATCCAGCCGACCGCGAAAGAGCGCCGCTTCGACGCCATCGGCTGGGTTTCAGGCATGCGGGCGGCCGAGCGGTTGGCCAAGGAGAACGGCCGGCCGGTCTTCCTGTTCAGCAACGTGGGCGAGATGGACATCGGCCGTTGCTGAGGCGGTGCCACGAATCTCCGGGGCGGTTCGCTCTCGGACGACAAGGTCATCAACCTGCTCAACCACTTCTTCGTTCCCGTTTACATCTCCCATGAAGCTCACGACAAGGGCGACGCGCCCGAAGAAGAAAAGAAGGAGTGGCGTCGCATCTACCACGAGGCAATCACTCAACTCAAGCGATCCGGCACCGTCCACGTTTACATCCTGGCTCCCGCCGACGGCAAAGTGATCGAGAGCATCGACATCGGCACGGCGACTCAGCCGGAGAAACTGCTCGCCCGGCTGCGTGCGGTCGTCGAGAAACTGAAGACGCCCGAAGGCAAGCTGCTGGTCGCGCCGTCGCCTCAATCGCACCCGCCCGGATCGCAACCCGACTCTCTGGTCCTGCACCTGGCGGCTCGCTCCTCCAAGGGTACCTGGAATGAGTTCCCCGTGGAGAACTGGATCGTCTTCAGCCGGAAGGAGAGCGCGACTCTGCTGCCGAACGGTGACGTGACGGCCGGAAAATCCTGGGAACTGGACAGGGACACCACAGCCAGGTTCCTGACGAAGTTCTTGCCCAACGGTTATGGCTACGCCGGATATCACAAGACCTCGATCGTGGAGCAATCGCTGCGCGCGACCGTGGTTTCCGTGGACAGGGGGGTTGCCCATGCGCGTATCGAGGGTTCGCTGAAACTGAAGCACAAATCGCTCAACTTCAACGTGTCGCCTCCGACTGACATCGAGGACATCGCCGAAATGCCGCTGGTGGGTTTCATGGACTTCGAGCCTGGCACGCAACGTCTGCTGGCGTTCCGCTTGCTCGCCGACAGGGCAACCGCCCGCAAGGGACAGGTGGAGTATTCTGTCGCGCTTCGCTCCGTGGTTTCGGTCGTGCCTCCGCAACCGAAGCCGGCACCCGAAGAGACCCTATTGTTCGATTTCGAGGACCAGGCGGATCTCAAAGCCTGGTCGAACCTGGAACTGCCTGACGCGAAGTCGAAGGAACCAGCCGCGAAGATCGAGTTGTCCAGCGAGAACGCGACACGGGGCAAGCAGAGCCTGAAGATCACCTTTGCCGGCGGCCGCTGGCCGACCATCACCACCACGCAGGTACCCGGCGACTGGATGCCGTACTGGACCTTCCGGGCCGACGTGACGGCGAGCCGGCCTTGCGTCGTCGGCTTCACGGTGCTGCAGGAGAAGAGCCAGCGCGGCGGCGGCTGGGACGCCACCGTCAGCCGCTGGGCCAAGACGGAGTTCCTCAAGCCCGGCAAGAACACGGTCACTGGCACCATTCACGACTCGAACAACTACTCGATCAACACCAAGCAGGGCAAGGTCGTCCGCTTCGAGATCTTCATGTACAGCCCGCACGAGGGCGAATCCATCTATGTGGACAACATCCGCCTCTCGACCGCGAAGGACGTTCAACCGAAGGTCATCACGAAGTTCCCCGTCCTCGGCACCGATCTGGTTGTCTCCGGCGAGATTTCGGGAGTGCGGGAGTTGGGAATGAAGCTCAAGGATCGCTGGACGAAGCCGGAGAAGAAGACCCTGGAGCAGGTCGAAGGCGAATTCCGAAGAGAGTACGACGAGTTGCAGAAGAAGCATCCGAATGCAATCCTGGCCGTCTTCCGCGATGGCGAGAAGGGTGTCGATCCAGCCCATCCAGACAAGGTCTACGCCGGCTGGAAAGATGCATACTGGTCGAGTCACGGGCCGGACGCCATGACGGTCGAGCGCAGTACCAACACGGGCCGTGACTCCAGCCACGAGGTCTTCATGCGTCACCGCAGTCCGTTGATGCGCGTGGACCTGGCCAGCATTCCCGAAGGCTCGACGATCCTGGCGGCGAAGCTTATCGTCATTCGCGCCCATGACAAGCCGGTCAAGGAACACAACCCGGACCAGCCCAACATGTGGGTCGTGGAGCCGTGCAATCGGCCGTGGGAAGAGTATGAAGTGAACGCCTACGAGTACGCGAAAGACAGGTTCTGGAAGGCTATCGGCGGTTGGGACTATGGCGACGATCCTGATTTCCTGCCGGTCTATCTGGCTCACGGCCCGAGTCAGGGCAAGGTGAACGCCTGGGACTTCACGCATGCGGTCCGCTTCTGGACGGCCGGCAAGCACGCCAACCACGGCTTCATGCTGCACGGCAACGCGGGGGACTGGTTCGTTCGCGCTCATTCGCGAGAGGCGAAGGAGATCAAGGATCGTCCTGCCGTGCTGGTGATCTACGAACCGGCGAAATAACTTCCCTCTTTCTTTCCGCTTGCGTCCTGGTGGACTGCCCGCCAAGCGGCAACTCGTTATTACCCCAACAAGAAAGATACTCATGTGGGACGGCTCTCCTGAGCCGTCCGGTTGGCTCTCCCGAGGCGGAAGGACGGCTCAGGAGAGCCGCCCTGCATGACCAAGTTCCGTGCCAAGGTAATATCGCAATCGCATCACTCGATCCCACCGTGGATGCGGTCTCGCGTCAGGTTCGCAGGCTGATCGGTGAACCAGAAACGCTCCCACTCGGCCTTGATCTGGCGATCGTTTTCCGCGTCACGAAGCAGAGCTTCCGTGCGCTGGTTGGGCGCGAGCAATGAGAGTTTGTTCCCCCAACATTCCAATAACTCCACAATGAGTTCCGCATCATCCACCACTTCTCGGAAAAACTGGAACCACTGATGTACTTTACTCTGCTCCTCCTCCGGCTCCACGCTCGCCTCGTGGCCATTAGAAATCACCGGCAGAGACGAGCCAGTCGCCGTTTCGGCCTACTTCGGTGCATTGACAGTGTTCAGTCGTTCGACTGGTGAGGTCCATGTTTGATCCTTCTCAGGGACGACAATTCGCGGAGTTACGAGCAGCACCACACTGTGCGTTTCTTTGTGCGAACTGCTGGCCGTCACCAGGCGGTTGTAGTATGGCACTCGATAGGTCGCTTTTAGTGAGTTATCGACATCAACCTCTTGGGTCCAGCCGCTCAGCATGGCCGTGCTAGCCTCGGCAATGGTCAAGACTCGATCGACGTTGATGGTCGTCAGCTTCGGCGTCTGGATGGTGAGCGTATCCGTCACCTTGTCCTTCCCTTCTGCGGCAACGGTTGTCTGAACAGCGGCGGACTTCGATTTCCCGTCGAGGCTGGTCAACTTCGCCTGGAAATGCAGGCGGATGGTTTTCTGATTCGGCACGACGACCGGCTGCAGATTCATGCGGAAACCCGTCTCAAACGATTCGTGATGCGGCGTCGGGACAATCTTCTCGCCATTCCAGCGAATATCGATGCCGGTGTCGAACTGCTGAGTCTGGAGACATTCAATGTGAGAATCCTGGCCGTTGAACACGGTGATCTTCGGCGCCTGCACGATGTTCGCTCGCCGGTCCTTCTCGGCCGCCGCCAGGAGCTTTTTCACCTGTCCCTCGTCGAGCATTCTCACTTTCGTCTGACTGCCCGCCGCCGGCATCGGCTGGGCATCGATTTCCTTCGCGCATTCGAGGGGGAGGTGGAGGATCTTCACCTCGACGGCAACCTCGACGTCCTGGGCCTTGCGCAGTCCGGTCAGCAGCTCGAGAATGCCCTTCTGAATGTCCTCAGTCTGATTGACGACGAGAGTCATACCGAGAGGGAAGTATTCAATGGTGCCTCGACCACCCCTTCCTTCCCAACTCTCCGGCTCGATGGTATTCCGCAGCAGCGTCATGAGCGATTCGTGTAGCGGCTTGGCGGGTTGTTCCTTGCTCCCCTGCATCGGAACAACGATGTCCGCGACCAGATAGGCGCGCTGGGTAAGCTTGGGGGCTGGCATGAAGACATCGGGCAGGGCATAGCCCGTCGCGTCCTGGGCCTGGCAGCAGGACAATCCCAATATAAGGCCAAGCAAAACGGCAGCACGTCGGATATGAGTGAACATGACTCGACTCCTCGCGATCAGGAACAAGGGAGAAGATGGGACCGAAGAGGTGTTCCCCTTCAGCGAGCGGCGTCATACCCGGTCCACGCGGCAGCACAAGATCAACCGTTCAGCCAAAACAAGCATGCATCCCGGCCTCGCCGCACTTATCGTGTGGCGTGGATAGAGTTCTCACTCTCCCGGGAGGATCCACACGAACCGCAGAACGTGGATGTCGTGTCTGGGCCGCGGGGCCGGCGCGCCGGGCCTCGTCGACCGTGTTTTCGCGAGGCCCCCCACGTGGATCAGCCGCGGTCGCCCGTACAGGCAACGAATCCAGAGCC
>JBBSDR010000584.1:0-5288 GCA_038240465.1 Gemmatales bacterium | reverse complement strand
GTGGCGATGACCGAACCGATCAGGATTTGCCGTGGAGTCAGAGAGCGCATCGAGCCTTTCTACCAGCCCCGAGCGCGAGCGAGGGGTTCTTCGCAAGCACCCCTCGCTCGCGCTCGGGGCTGGCCTGTCACGCATACAGCCTGGTGATGGTCGGAATCAGGTACTCCGCGAAGGCGCGATCGAGGTCGTAGCGCGGCGACAATCCCCAGTCGCGGCGGGCAGCGCTGTCATCGACATCCTCGGGCCAGCTATCGACGATGGCCTGGCGCTTGACGTCAACCTCCGTCGTAATCTCCGCCTCCGGAAACGCGCGCAGCACGATGGCCCGGACCTCCTCGGCAGAGGGATTGAAGGCACCGATATTATAGACCGGCTGTGTCAGTTTCTCTTCGGGGCTGTCGGCCAGTTTCAGCAGTGCCTCGACGGCATCGGGCATGGCCATGAAGGGGATGCGCGTATCGGGCCGGACGAAACAGGCATAGGGCTTGCCCTCCGCCGCGGCGTGCAGCATCTCGGGAGCGTAGTCGGAAGTGCCGCCCGAGGGGATCGTCGCGGCTGAGATGAGACCGGGAAAGCGAATGCAGCGGAAATCGACCTTGCCGGAGAGGACGTCCGCCGCGAGTTGCTTGTAGTGGCGGGCGTAGTATCGGCCCAGGTGTTCGCAGTAGAGCTTGTTGCAGCCGTACATCGTCGTCGGATGGTTGAAGTGGTCTTCCGCAACCCTGCCGGCCTTCTTCTTGGCGTCGAGGTTCGGCAATCCATAAGCCGCGATCGACGACGGATAGAGGAACTTGACGGGCCGGCCATGCGATTCGCCCTGGCGCTGAGCGAATTCGAGCAGGTTCATCGTCCCCTCGACGTTGACGCGATGGGCCGACGCCGGCACGATCTCGCAGCGCGTCGAGAGGAGGGCGGCCAGGTGAAAGATCAGATCGACCTCGTACTCGGCAAGGATACGGTCGAGCATCTGCGGATCGAGGATGGAGCCGAGAATCTGCTGGCGAACCAGCGGCGCCAGGTCGCCCGCGAGCGGATTGAGATCGAGCGTAATCAGGGGCCGATTGCCGGCCGAGGCGAGTCGCGTGATGAGGCCATGACCGATTTCGCCGCCGGCCCCGGTGATGAGCGTGACCGCTTTTCGCATGGAGATTCCTCAAAGAGGCGTTATTCTATCTGGCGTATTGTAAGCACTTGACCGGCCCCGAGCGCAAGCGCGGGGTTTACCCGGGAGGTCCCCCTCGCTTGCGCTCGGGGCTGGTAACCATGAGTTCCACGAAACTGCGTCACGTCCTCAAGTCCCAACTCGACGATCTCCAGGCGCGCGGCCTGTACAAGCGCGAGCGCCAACTCCAGGGGCCGCAAGGAGCCGCCATCCAGGTCAATGGCCGAGAAGTGATCAACTTCTGCGCCAACAATTACCTCGGCCTGGCCAATCATCCCGCCATCGTTCAGGCGGCTCACGAGGGACTCGACCGTTATGGCTATGGTCTGTCGTCGGTCCGCTTCATTTGCGGCACGCAGGATTTGCACAAGCTGCTCGAACAGTCCATGGCGCGCTTCCTCGGCAAGGAGGATACCATCCTCTATTCGTCGTGCTGGGACGCCAACGGCGGCTTGTTCGAGACGATCCTCGGCGACGAGGACGCGATCCTGTCCGACGAGTTGAACCACGCCAGCATCATCGACGGCGTCCGCCTCTGCAAGGCGCGCCGGGTCCGCTACAAGCACAACGATCTGATGGAACTGGAACACGGCCTGAAGGAGACGAAAGACTGCCGGTTGCGGCTGATCGCGACGGATGGCGTTTTCAGCATGGACGGCGACTGCGCCAAACTGCCCGACATCTGCGCCCTTGCCGACAAGTACGACGCCCTCGTCATGGTCGATGACAGCCATGCGACGGGCATCCTCGGGCCGGGCGGCAAGGGCAGCGCCGAATCGCTCGGCTGTCTGGAGCGTATCGACATCATCACCTCGACACTGGGCAAGACGCTCGGCGGCGCGACGGGCGGTTTCACCTGTGCCGGGCAGGAAGTCATCGACATGCTGCGGCAGAAGTCGCGGCCCTACCTGTTCTCGAACTCGCTGCCGCCGCCGATCGTCAGCGCCGGCCTCAAGGCGCTGGAACTGATCTCCTCGTCGAGCGAGTTGCGCGACCGATTGCACGCCAACGCTCGGACACTGCGTTCGGGGCTGGAGAAGGCGGGCTTCACGATCAAGCCGGGCAATCATCCGATCCTGCCCGTGATGCTGGGCGAGGCGGCGCTGGCGACGAAGATGGCCGACAAGCTGCTGGAGCGCGGCATCTATGCGATTGGCTTCAGCTATCCGGTTGTGCCGCAGGGACAGGCGCGCATCCGCATTCAGTTGTCGGCGGCGCATCAACCGGAACACCTGGCGCGCGCTCTTGAGTCGTTCACGGCGGTCGGGAAAGAATTGCAAGTACTGGCCTGATCCAGTATGGCCGGGGCGGACGATCCGCTTGAAGCGGCGCCGATCGGTCCTACTGATCCGCGAAGGAGCATTCCTGGCCCAAGACATCTGCGCGGGTTGCCGCAAAACCATTCGCGGACGCTGCCGGTAGCCTCATTCGCCTGAGTATTGAAGCATTCCGAGGGAATGGAAGGATCCGCGAATCCTGTTCGGCATCGATCGGCGAACTACTCGCTTCAGGCATCAATACCTGATACGATCGCTCCTGTGGAACAATACGCACTGATCCCTGGGATGGTTTGCCGACGATGTCTCTGACAGACTTCCATAGCAAGTTCTTCGCTCACGAACTGACCAAGCGTTGCGCGTCCGACAGCAGCGAGAAGTTGGCCGGGATCCTGGTTGATGCCCAGGTCGATCTGAACCCCCATCAGGTGGAAGCGGCCCTGTTCGCTTTTCGCTCGCCTCTGTCGCGTGGCACCATGCTCGCCGATGAAGTCGGGCTGGGCAAGACCATCGAGGCCGGCCTCGTTCTCTCGCAGAAATGGGCCGAACGCAAGCGGCGTCTGCTCGTTATCACCCCTGCCAACCTCCGCAAACAGTGGCACCAGGAGCTTCAGGAGAAGTTCTTCCTGCCTTGCCGCATCCTCGAAGCGAAGTCATTCAACGCGGCCATCCGCCAGGGCCAGTTTCGGCCCTTCGAGATCCACGACACCATCGTTCTCTGCTCGTACCAGTTCGCGCGCTCCCGGGCCGGCGACATCAACGCCATACCCTGGGACCTTGTGGTGATCGACGAGGCCCATCGGCTGCGGAACGTCTATAAGCCCAGCAACGTCATCGCCAACGTCCTCAAGCAAGCCCTGGCGAGTGTGCCGAAACTGCTGCTCACCGCGACGCCGCTTCAGAACTCGCTCCTGGAGTTGTTCGGCCTGGTCAGCTTCATCGACGACCATACCTTCGGCGATCTGAACAGTTTCCGTTCTCAGTTTGCCAACCTCAGTGAACAGGAGGTCTTCAACGCGCTCAAGGCCCGGCTGGCGCCAATCTGCCACCGCACCTTACGGCGGCAAGTGCTGGAGTATGTCCCGTTCACGGCGCGTCACGCTCTGCTCGAGGAATTCACCCCGGCCGAGAGCGAGGATCGGCTCTACGCCCTTGTCTCGGAATACCTGCAGCGCGACAACCTCCAGGGACTGCCGGCCAGTCAGCGCGCCCTGATGACCCTGGTCCTGCGCAAGCTGCTCGCCTCCTCGACCTTCGCCATTGCCGGCGCCCTCGAAACGCTCATCGCGCGCCTCCGGACGAAGCTCAGCCCCAAGCCTGTCGAGCAGCCTCTGCAAGACGAACTGGACAAGGACTACGAGGCGCTCGACGAGACAGCCGACGAATGGCCGGAAGACGAGGCGGAGGAGCCGCCGCTGACGGAGCAAATCCGCGCAGCCCTGCGGCAGGAAGTGAAGGACCTCGAATCGTTCCGCGCCCTGGCCGTGGGCATCACCCACAACGCCAAGGGCAAGGCACTGCTGACCGCGCTGGAAAAGGCCTTCGCCGAGGCAAACAAGCGCGGCGCGCCGCGCAAGGCGATCATCTTCACCGAATCGCGCCGGACCCAGGAATACCTGCTCCGCATCCTTCAGGACAGCGCCTTCGCAAAGGGCATCGTCCTCTTCAATGGCTCCAACAGCGACCCGCAATCGCGAGCCATCTACGCCGCCTGGCACGAGCGTAACGCCGGCACGGATCGCGTCACCGGCTCGAAGTCGGCTGACATGCGCTCGGCCCTCGTGGACTACTTCCGCGACGAGGGCGAGATCATGATCGCCACCGAGGCCGGCGCGGAAGGCATCAACCTGCAATTCTGCGCCCTGGTGGTGAACTACGATTTGCCGTGGAACCCGCAGCGAATCGAGCAGCGGATCGGCCGCTGTCACCGTTACGGCCAGAATCGCGACGTCGTTGTGGTCAATTTCCTCAACCGCAACAACGAGGCCGATCAGCGCGTCTTCCAGTTGCTGGCCGAGAAGTTCTCGCTCTTCGAGGGCGTCTTCGGCGCCAGCGACGAGGTGCTGGGGGCCATTGAATCGGGCGTCGATTTCGAGAAACGCATCGCCAACATTTACCAGAGTTGCCGGACGCCGGAGGAAATCCGCACGTCCTTCGATCAACTGCAAACCGAGTTGAACGTCCAGATCAACGAGGCGATGACAAACACCCGCCGGCAACTGCTGGAGAACTTCGACGAGGAGGTCCACGAAAAGCTGCGCGTCCGCAAGAACGTGAGCGAGAACTTTCAGAACCGTTACGAACGAATGCTGATGCGCCTGACCCGACACGAGCTGGGGCCGGCGGCGGAGTTCGCCGAGGACGGCGGCGCGTTCGAGTTGAAGGTGAACCCGTATGCCGATCTCGACATTCCCCTGGGCCGCTATGAATTGCGGCGACGCTCGGGCGACGTTCATCTCTATCGCCTCGGCCATCCGCTGGCCCAGCGCCTGCTGGAGGGTGCGAAGGCGCGGACGTTGACCCAGGCGGAGGTCGTGTTCGACTACTGGCACAGTGTGCCGCGCGTGGCGGCCTTCGAGCCGTATGTGCAGCAGGCCGGCGAGTTGCTTGTCTGCCAGTTGAGCGTCGAGTCGATGGACCAGGCCGAGGACCATGTACTCGTGGCCGCGCTGACGGACGAGGGCAAGTTACTCGACGCTGCTTTCAGCTGCCGGTTCTTCTCCCTGGCGGCGGCCGAGGTTCGGCAGTATGCCGCCTTCGCGCCGGATGCCCGCCTGGTCGGGGACATCGAGAGGCAGCAGAGTGCGATTCGCAAGAGCATTTCGGAGCGCAATGGCCGGCTGTTCGAG
>JBBSDR010000583.1:0-5296 GCA_038240465.1 Gemmatales bacterium | reverse complement strand
CGCGAGCGTCAGCGACCGGAGAACTTTTGGAGCGTCAGCGATTGGAGAACTCCGGTCGCTAACGCTCACGGCTCGCCCAAGAACTCCGGTCGCTGACGCTCCCGGCTCGCCTCACAGTCCGGAGTACTCCGGTCGCTGACGCGGGTGGCTCGCCCAAGAATTACTCGCCTTTCAGCACGCGATGGAATAACTCCTCGAGGTCCTCATCGTCCGGTTCGAGAGCACGCACGGCCACGCCGGTAGTCTCCGCCAGGGCGAAGAAGGCGCGAGTGATCCAGCCCGCGGGGGCCGCCACCCTGACGAGACCCTTTCCATTGTCGTGGACCACGCGCACCCCTTCAAGGGCCAACTCGCGCAGAAAGCCCTGCGGATTGCCCTCGATTTGTAAGCGGTAACGGTCCTGACGTTTGGCCCGTAAAGTCGAGACGCTCCCTTCGAGCAGCACACACCCCTGATGCAGGATGACGACTCGGTCGCAGACACGGTCCACGTCGCCGAGCAGATGCGTGGACAGGATGAACGACTTGCCATGATCGCGGCCCAGGGCGAAGAGCAAGCGCAGCATCGCATCGCGGCCCGACGGATCCAGCCCGCTCGTGGGTTCGTCGAGCAGCAGCAAGGGTGGATCGTGGACCAGTGCCTGGGCGAGCTTGAGGCGCTGCTTCATGCCGGTGGAATACTCCTCCAGCCGGCGAAAGCGTGCCTCCTCCAGTTCCAGAGTGGTGAGGATCTCATGAGCGCGGCGCTGGGCCTCTCGTCGCGGCATGCCGTAGAGTTCACCTGCGAGGGCGACATACTCGGCCCCCTTGAGGCCCGGCACCAGCGCGTCGGCCTCCGGCATGAAGCCGATCAACCGGCGCAGGTCCGGTCCCGCCGTCCGCACGTCGCGGCCAAGGATCGTTCCCGAGCCGCTCGTGGGCCGGATCAGCCCGAGCAGCACCTTGAGCAAACTTGACTTGCCGGCGCCATTGGGACCGAGCAGCCCGATGCGGCCCGGAGGCAGCGTCAGCGTGACGTCCTTGATCGCCTGGAACTTGCCGTACCAGAGGGATAGCTGCGACAGTTCCAGTAGTGGCGGCTGGCCATCGGTACTCATGGCGTCCAGTCTGTGTCATGCTTGACGGCAGTGCAGAATCCGGCCAACAACTGCGCGGCGTGGTCGAGATCGTCGAGGCTGACCACCTCGACCGGGCTATGCATGTAGCGGTTGGGAATGCCCAGCAGCCCCGTGGCCACACCGTCGCGCGTCAACTGGATAGCGTTTGCATCCGTCCCTGTGGCGCGCGGCGCTCCCCGCAGCTGCACGGGAAGATCGTTTTTCTGGGCCGCCTCCCTGAGCATCTCATGAACGCGCGGATTGATGTTGGGACCGCGGAAGAGGGCTGGTCCCTTGCCGAGCTTGACCTCGCCGAGTTGCTTCTTGTCGCTCCCCGGCGTGTCGCTGGCATGGCAGACATCGACGGCAATGCCCACCTGGGGATGGATGCCGTAACTGCTCGTCGTCGCGCCGCGCAGGCCGATCTCTTCCTGCACGGTGGAGACGCAGTAGATCGCTGCCTGGAGTGCCACGCCTTGCAGAAGACGAAGCGTTTCCATGACCGTCCACAGACCGACCTTGTCGTCCATCCCAGGCGCGGAGGCGAAGTTGTTGCGCATGGGCCGATAGCCCAGGGCGAAGGTCGCGGTATCGCCGGCCGAGACCAGTTCCTCGGCCTCCTTTTTGTCCTGGGCGCCGATGTCGATCCAGACGTCGGTGAACTGCGGCACCTTGTTGCGCTCGTCGTTGGTCAGGAGGTGCGGGGCCTTGCGGCTGATGACGCCGGCGATGGGACCGGAGCGCGTCCAGACGGTGAGGTGCTGGCCGAGGAGGATTTGCATGTCCCAGCCGCCCATCGGCTGAACGTAGAGGAAGCCATTGTCGTCGATGTGCTGGACCATGAGGGCGATCTGATCGCAGTGGCCGGCCAGCATGACGCGCGGATGGCCCTGGGGATTGCGGATCGCGAGGACGTTGCCGTGCCGGTCAGTGCGGACCTCATCGGCAAGGGGTTTGGCCCACTCGCGGACGACATCCTGAATCGGACGCTCGTAGCCGGAAGGACTCGGTGTTTCGAGGAGCCGTCGAAGGAAGGCAAGAGATTCATCGCGCATGAGGGTTCATCCAGAGGGAAACGCGAGCGCCCCGCTCGTCTGCTGTTCATTATCTCAGGTGGGTCAATACCTGGCCTCTTTATGAGGCGAGCGGGGCGTGTGAACGCCTCCGTTCTGATACCGGGGCGTTCACACACCCCGCTCGCCTTGTTGGGAGAGAAGGCGAGCATCGAAAGGATACGGCAGAAGATCGGCCAGGCTGAAGCGAGCCGTCGGTCCCTGAAGGTTGCCGAGCAGGACCTCGATGTCGCCACAGAACTCCCAGAGGATCTGACGACAGGCGCCGCAAGGAGGAGCTGGACTCGCTGTGTCGGCGACGATGGCGATACAGCGAAAGCGACGATGCCCTTCCGAGACCGCTTTGAAAACAGCGACGCGCTCGGCACAGACGGTAAGCCCATAAGTCGCGTTCTCGATGTTGCACCCGGCGATTACCTGGCCATCGGCCGTCTCGAGAGCGGCGCCGACAAGAAAGTGAGAATAGGGCGCGAAGGCGTTCAGTCGTGCGGCACGAGCGGCGGCCAGCAGGGCGGGTACATCGGTCGTCATGATGGGATGACTCCGGGGGTCCTCATGAGCAGCGCGGCCAGGCTGGCATTGACCAGGGTGACGAGGAAGCCCACGAGCAGCGCTCGCCAACTCAGCCGGGCCAGGTCGTGCCGGCGTTCGGGCGCCATGGCGCCGATGCCGCCGAGTTGAATGCCGATCGAGGCGAAGTTGGCGAAACCCGTCAGGGCATAGGTCGCCAGCACGCGCGATTCCGGACTCATCACGTCATGATAAGCCTTGTAATCCTTGAACGCCACGAACTCGTTGAGGACCAGCTTGGTGCCGAGCAGGTCGGCCATGCGAGGCACGTCGTCCCCCGTCACTCCCATCAGGACCGCGACCGGGGCGAACAGGACCGAGAAGATCTTCGCCAGCGACAGGTCTGGATTGATGGCTCCAAGGACTGCATTGACCAGCGCGACCAGAGCGATAAACGCGATCAGCATGGCCGCCACATTCAGCGCGAGCCTCATCCCATCCGAGGCACCCGCGGCAGCCGCGTCGATGACGTTCGCGTGTCCCTGCTCCGCGGCCGGCTTGATGTCGCCTGTCGTTTCGGGCTTCTCCGTCTCCGGCAGGACCAACTTCGCCATGTAAAGACTGCACGGGGAGGCCATGATACTCGTCGTCAGGATCGCGACAGGGTCGGCGCCCATGCCGATGTAGACCGCCATCAAGCCGCCGGAGATATGTGCCATGCCGCCGACCATCAGTGCCATCAGTTCCGATCGCGTCATGCGCGGGATATACGGTTTGACGATCAGCGGCGCTTCGGTCTGCCCCATGAACACATTCGCCGTCACCGAGACGGTCTCGGCGCCGCTCGTCTGCATCAGGTAGCGCATCACTCGTGCGACCGCGGCAACCACCAGTTGAAGGATGCCGAAATAGTACAGGATCGAGAAGAAGGACGAGACGAAGACAATCGTCGGCAAGGCGGAGAAGGCGAAGATGAAGCCCTTCTCCTTGCCGAGGACGACCTCCATCCTGGCCGGGTTGGCCAGCTCTCCGAAGACGAATTGCGCTCCATCTTCCGTGAACGAGAGAAACTGCTTGATCCCCGCGCCAATGCCCTCGAACAGTTGCCGCCCCTGCTCGAACTGCGTGACGAAAAGCGCCAGGCTCAGTTGCAGGACGAAGCCCCAGGCAAGAGTGCGCGGGTTGACGGCGCGCAAGTTCGCCGAACACAGCGCGGCCAGGCCGATGAAACAGACGATCCCACAGCCGGCCTGGCCCCGTGAACCGAGTGTCTCCTGTCCCAGGAATGCGAGCAGCCCAAGACTGACGATCCCGGCACCGATACCGAACCGCCACGAAATAGGTGTCGGAGGGCAGATACGAGCAGCCGGTACAGACGCGGGGGTGTCAGGGGTCATGGCTGGGATGTTCCGAAATCACGCACGGATGAACAAGGCGATGACATCCATGACATACCTGGCAAATCACAGGCTCGCCGTTTGGAGGGGCGAAAACTACGAGTAAGATCATATGACTTTCCCTCCAAGGAGCAGTCTCATGAAGAGTGCGTGCCTCACCCTGTTGTTGCTGTGTGTGCTGTCGCTGAGCTGGGCCGACTCGCCGAAGCCGCCAAGGCGAGGTCCCGTAGTCGTGACGGAGGAGGCCCGCGCCATTCACCGCGACGCTATACTTATCGACGGCCATAACGACCTGCCCTACCAGATGCACGAGAAGGCCGACAACTCGTTCCTCAAGCTCGACATCCGCAAGCCTCAGCCATCCATCCACACCGACCTGCCGCGGCTGCGCAAAGGCGGTGTAGGCGGACAGTTCTGGGCCGCCTATGTTCCCGCTGAAACGCGCAAGCAAGGCACCGCCGTCAAGCTGACGCTCGAACAGATCGACGTCATTCTGCGCATGGTGAAGGAGTATCCCGACGACTTCGAGTTGGCCCTGACGGCCGACGACATCGTCCGGATTCGCAAGAAGGGCAAGATCGCCTCGCTGATTGGCGTCGAGGGCGGCCACTCGATCGACAACTCGCTCGGCGTGCTGCGGTCCTATTACGCTCTCGGCGTCCGCTACATGACGCTGACCCACACGGACACGCTCGACTGGGCCGACTCGGCCACGGACAAGCCGAAGAGCAATGGCCTGTCGCCCTTCGGCGAAGAAGTAGTTCACGAGATGAACCGTCTCGGCATGCTCGTCGATATCTCCCATGTCTCCGCCGACACGATGCGTCACGTCCTCAAGGTCACACGGGCGCCGATCATTGCCTCCCATTCTTCCGCTTACGCCCTCGCGCAGCACCCACGCAACGTGCCGGATGACGTCCTCAAATCGTTGAAGGGCAACGGCGGAGTGGTGATGGTCAACTTCTATTCGGCGTTTGTGGATGAGGATTTCCGCAAAGCCTACGGAGCGATGGCGAAGGAGCGTGACGAAGCGTCGAAGGCGCTTGACGAAAAATTGAAAGCCGAACATGCGGACCCGAAGACGCGCGCCATCGAGGAGCACAAGCTGAGTGAGGAGTGGGCAGCGAAGGTCCCGCGTCCGCCGTTGAAGTCGTTGATCGATCACATCGACCACGTAGCGCAGGTGGCGGGGATCGACCACGTGGGTCTGGGATCGGACT
>JBBSDR010000582.1:0-5299 GCA_038240465.1 Gemmatales bacterium | reverse complement strand
ATCCTGGTTTATCACGAGCAGGGATTGGGCGACACGATCCAGTTTGTGCGCTATTTGCCCCTGGTGAAGGAACGCGGCGGACGGGTGGTGTTCGAGTGCCAGGCGCCGCTGGCGAAGTTGCTGGCGTCGTGTCCGGGAAGCGACGTGCGCTGGCTGCTGGAGCGTGAGGATTGTCCGTGGTATCCGTCGATGCGGCTGTTTCGCCAGAAGCAGCGCGGCGACTGGAACGAGGTGTTTGCACGGATCGCGGCAGAACTGGCTCGGCAGGGCGACGTCTCTGGCAGCCGCATTCGCCAGAATGCGGAAGACCCCGACAGCACCCGCATTGTGGCGAATGCGGCTACCCGAGCGAGACGCTTGGCCAGTATTCCGGCAGCGGCGCCGTCACCGTCACCGTCTCGTAACGGATCGGCTGCAGAAACGTGAGACTGCGCGCATGCAGGGCGATGACGCGGTCGCGCGGCAAAGCTGCCTGCGGGCCGAAAAAGGTCTTCGCTCCATAGAGGACGTCACCGCACACCGGCCAGCCGCGCGACGCCGCCTGCACCCGGATCTGATGACTGCGGCCCGTTTTCGGCTCGATCTCCAGCAGCGTTTGGCCCACCTGGCGCTCCAGCACACGATAACGAAGGCTCGCACGCTTCGCGCCCGGTGTGTCTGCCGTGGCGATCTCGGTGCGCGCCTCCTCCGCGATCTTGAGCAGCCAATCCTCCCACTCCCCCTCGTCCGGTGTCACTTCGCCCTCGACCAGCGCCCAGTAGAGCTTCGTCACTTGATGGTTGCGAAATTGATCCGCGAGACGCTGGGCGGCCTTGGTCGAACGAGCGAACAGCACGACGCCAGAGACGGGACGGTCGAGCCGATGAGGGGTGCCGAGATAGACGTGGCCGAGCTTGTGATACTGCGTCTTGAGATAGGCGCGGGCCAGCGATTCGAGCGAGGGAATCGCCGCCGCGGCGCTCTGCGTCAAGAGCGGAGCGGGCTTGTTCATCGCCAGGCAGTGGTTGTCTTCGTAGAGGATGTGCATGAGAAGTGGGTCGCGTCACCTGTAGCCGAATTCGCCAGAATTCGGGTGGCTTGCTGCCCCGAATTCTGGCGAATTCGGCTACAGGTCGCGCTCTGGGTCAGGCGCGGGCGCGCTCGTGCAGGGGCATGTCGCGCTCCGCCTTCTTGAGCTGCTCGCGCAGGGTTTCGAGGGCCTTTTTCATCACCTCATCCACAAAGGGCGGCTTCTTCTCCTCGGGCTTCTTCGGGTCTTTCGGCTCCTTCACCTCTTTTGGGGCCTTCTTCTTGTCGCGGACAATGTCGCGATCGTTCCGCCAGCGGACGTACTCGACCCGCTGCTCGGCCGTCAACGGCACTTCCAGTCCCTTGTCCGGCTTGACGCCCCACTCGTCGGTTTCCTTGCTGTCGGGATGGCGATCGATGTTGCGTCCGCTCGGCCGCCAGTAACTCGCCGTCGTCAGCTTGAGCGCGCTCTGGCGATTCTCCATCGGGATGATGTTCTGAACGCTGCCCTTGCCGTAACTGCGTTCGCCGACGACCACGGCGCGCTTGTGATCCTGTAAACACGCCGAGACGATCTCGCTGGCCGAGGCGCTGAAACGGTTGACCAGCACCGCCATCTTGACGCCGCTCTCCGGCCCCATCAGCGTCTCGCGCGGATCGGCGTCGAAGACCTCGTCGTCGCCGTCCCGGCCCCTGGTGCTGACGATACGGCCTTCCGACAGAAACAGATTGCTGATGTCCTTGGCCGAACGCAGCAGCCCGCCGGGATTGCCGCGCAGGTCGATGACCAGGCCCTTGACGTCTTCCTTCTTCATCTGACGCAGAGCGGCCCGCATCTCGTCGGCCGACGTCTCGCTGAACTCGACCAGTCGCAGATAGCCGATCTTCTGCTCCTTGTCGATCAGGTAATCCCAGTCCTTGACGTTGCCGGCCTTTCGCTGGTCGCCCAGGACGCTCGGCACCTTGATCTCGGCCCGGACCATGCCGATCGTCTCGATCTCGCCATCCTCGTGACGGACCGTCAAGGTGATCTTCTCGCCCGGATCGCCAGTTATCATCTCGATGGCCTCGCTCATGTGCATGCTCTCGGTCGATTTGCCGTCGATCTTGAGAATGACGTCGCCGGCCAGGATGCCTTCCTCGTGCGCGGGGGTGCCGGCCATCGGACTGATGACGGTGAGCAGGCCTCGCCCGGCCGCGTCGTGTCCCAGATGGATGCCGATGCCGCCGAACTTGCCCTTGCTGCGGCGCGTGAACTGCTTGTACTCCTTGGGCGGAATGAAGGCGTTGTGCGGGTTCAGCCTTTCGAGTCCGCCGTTGAGCATGTCCTCGACCAGCTTGCGTTCCTTCTCCGGCGATAGCTTGTAGACGTAGCGCGAACGCACCTCGTGCAGGACATCGACGAACAGGCGGACGTTGTCGTAGTCCTGATCCTGTTCGCGAGCGACGGCGCCGAGAGAGACGACGAAGCTGAGGGTGGAGATGCCGACAATGCCCAGCAGCCAGGCCAGGTTCTGACGCGACATGAGTATCTGATCCTCCGGTTCGACTTGCCCGAGACGAGCAGCTTGCTCGATTATACTTCGCCTGCCTCCATGAGGCGAGACGAGGTTGGATCGCTTGCAATCGCCCCGATGGCCTTCTAGAATGCCAGCAGCATTGCGTTCCTCTCCGCGAGGCTTCTCCGATGCGCTATTTTCGCGTTCCAGTCTTGCTGGCCGGTCTCTGCCTCCTCTTGACGGGTGATCACGCTCAGCAGCCACGGACTGAGCCGTCCTCCCACGAACTGCTTCCCGGCGTCATCGACCGCAACGCCGCCGAGAAGCGTCTCGGCGACCGCTTCCAGTCCTCCGCCGACAAGAACCCGCTCGCCCTGCTCGAATCGCTGCTCAAGAACCCCGAGCGCTACGGCATCGATCCCAAGGCGGTCGAGAAGATCGCCCGCGAGGTCGGCAAACGTCCGCAAGACTTCGGCATCAATCCGACGGACCCCGATGTGCAGGACATGGCCCGCCGTCTCGCTGCCCAGGCGAAGTTCAATCCCGCACAACTCGACGCGCTCAAACGGCTCATTCCCAATATCAAGCCACCCGACCCCGACAAGCCCGACATCGACAAGCCCGTCGATAAGGACAAGAAGCCCGATACCGACAAGGACAAGAAGCCCGATACCGATAAGCCGAGCGACAAGGACAAGAAGCCCGACACCGACAAGCCGGGCGACATGGGCAAGGTTACGCCTCCGGTTCCCCCCCAGGGTTCCCGCCCTCCTGGAGATCCGGTAATCAAGCCGGCGCCCAGCGCGAAGAACAAGAACAGGAGTTGGATTGCCGAGCAGTTCAGCAGCCTGATGGGGAAGGACGGCATCACCGGCGACCTGCGCGATTGGCTCCGCGGCCTGACCGGGCCGGATACCTGGGTCGGCGACGCCTCGCGCGGGCTGTCACGCGAGATGAAACTCCTGACCGGCAAGATCCTGCCCAACCTCGACGGCATTCGGCTCGACACTCTGTGGCGCGACATCCGCGAGGCGGCCCCCCGGCTGGATGTATCCTTCAGCCCGCCTTCCTTCAGCGGCCCGTCAATGCCCTCCGGCGAGGACTTCGGTCCGATCTTGCTCGGCATCGCGCTGCTCGGCGCGATCGGCTTCGGCTTCTTCCTGCTGGCCCGGTCGCGCGGCTGGTCTGCCGGCCCGCGCGGCGACGGCTGGCGGCTCGGTCCCTGGCCTGTCGCTCCCGCTGCCGTGCGGACGCGCGACGATGTCGTCAAGGCGTTCGAGTATCTCGCCCTGCTGCTGCTGGGACGCCAGGTCAGCGCGTCCAATCACCTCGACATCGCGAAGCAACTCGCCACCCGGGACCAGACAGGGCAGGGCCGTCAGGCGGCCGGCGAGTTGGCCGAATTGTACGAACACGCTCGCTACGCTCCGCCGGAAGAAACGCTCAGCGATGCCGAGATGGAATCCGCCCGCCGCGATCTCACTTTTCTCGCGGGAGTCGCCGCGGCATGAGTCGTTTCTTCGCCTCCCCATCCTTGCTGAGTCTGGCCGTCGCCGGACTGGCGCTGCTGCCCGCGCCGGCTCTGGCCCAGGAAGACGATTTCCGTACCGGCACGCACGTCCTGCGCCGCCTGCTCTACGAGCGCAAGTTCACCGCGCTGAGCCAGTGGCAGCAAGTCCTCGACAATCCCGACCTCACTCTCCTGATCCTGCTCGGCAAGCCAGCCGACGATCAGGGACGCTCGCGCTGGCAGGTGCCGGGCGGGCTGGCCGCTTTCGTGGAGAATGGCGGGGCCGTCCTGCTGGCGACCGATCATGCCGTCAGGAACAACGAGGTGCGGCAGGTCTTCGGTTATGTTCCGGCCGGCGACCGCGTCAGCGCCTGGCCGCCGGATGAGTTACACATGCGATTCAGGCCCGGCTTCAAGGACTCCATCGACGGCAAGTTCATCTATCGAGGCCGGGCTGCCGGCCTGCGCGACTGCATCATCCTCGAACCGACGGCAGAGAAGGTTCCGCCTCTGTTCCAGGACAATAAACTTGGTGTCGTCACCAATCGCGCTTCTTCCTTGCAGGCGACAGGCGGGGCAAGGGGCGGGCGTATTCTGGCCCAGTTCCCGGGCGGTGCCTGGTACACCCGGTTTGGGCGCTTCGACCGGCTGGCTCTTCCGCAACCCTTCGCTGTCAGCCGGGAGGCGGGCAGGAGCCGGCTGCTGATGCTCTCCGACCACAGCGTCTTCATCAACGAGATGCTGCTTCAGGAAGACAATGGCAACCTCGATTTCGCTTACGACGCCATCGAATGGCTGCGCGATCAGCGCCGAGATCGCGTCCTGATCGTCGAGGATGGCGAGATTCAGTCGGAACTCGATATCCCTCTGCGCGAGGATGACCAGGCGCTGCGGAAACTGCTGCGTGCCCTGTCCCGACAAGCCAACAAGGTCCTCCTGGGTGTGCAGACGAGACATCAGCAGGAGCATCACCTCGACGAACTGATGATTGAGGGCATCAATCGCGGCACCGGCTGGTTCCCGTTCGGGCGCAACAGGCCGGAGAACTACTATCTGCTGCTCATCACGCTGGCGGCCGGCGGTCTGGTGCTGTTCGGACTGTCTCGGCTGGTGCGTTCGTCACACCGGGCCGGGCTGGCACCGGTGTTCGCGTCCTTTGGCAACCGCCCGCGCGCCACGGTCTCTTCCCTGGCGCTGCGCGAGCGCTCCGCCCTGGCCGCCGACGACCTGCGCGAGTATGCCCGTGAGGCGATCCGCGAATGGTTCGCCGCCATTCCGGGCT
>JBBSDR010000581.1:0-5303 GCA_038240465.1 Gemmatales bacterium | reverse complement strand
CCCCTGGGGGGCGCGGCTAAACAAGGGATTGTTGGCGAGCCGCCTCGTCTGGCCCTATTTGGCCGGGCGAGTGAAATCGACCATCATGGCCGTTCCCCCGGCGATCTGGACCGGCCGTTCCTCCCTCACGAGTTGCCCGTCGCGCATCCAGGATGCGGCAATCTTGTGCTGATAGGTTCGCCCTGGCGCCTCATTCGAGAACTCGAAGATGTGCGTCTCGGTCGCTCCGTCGATCTTCTGCCCATCGAGCCAGACTCCTGCCTGGGCATTGGGAAGCAGCACACGAATCCGCGTCACTGCCGTTGACGTTGACTCGCTGCTTGGAATGGGCTGACCCGCCGAGTAGCTCGGCGCGATGGACGGACTCTCATAGTAGCTGGAACTCTCGACGACCGAGGGATAACTGGGAGCATAGTAGCCCCCGGAGGAGTAGCCCCCACCATAGTAGCCGCCACCGTAGTAGCCCGGATACGCGCCGAGACCGAGGAAGATGGACGGGCGATTGTAGTAGCCATGACCGTAGTAATTGCCCCCGCCGCCCGAGTAATGACCCCCGCCGCCCGAGTAATGACCCCCTCCGCCAGAGTAATGGCCGCCACTGGAGTGGCCGCCGCCACCGCCGCGATGCTGGGCGTTTGCCACTCCGTCTGTCGCGAGAACGATGCCACAGCCCAGAACAGCGGCCAGCAGGAATGAAGAAAAGCGTCGCATGTCCGACCTCCTTCCGGCAGGGCGAATGCCGGGTTCCGTGAAGATGTCGATGAGGGTGAAACCATAAGCGAACAGTTTCATACCCGAGGAGAAGCGGCCTGTTTGACCTGAAGCGAGACCTACTTTCCCCTATAGGAAGTCTACGCTGGCAGTGCGGGCTGGAAAAGGAGGGAGAACTGTTTTGCCCAGTGTGGGCAGCGGCATGACAGATGCGGGAGAAAAGGAGTGGAACTGAGATCGCGAGGAGTTTATGGTCGGGTGCAGCCATTGTTCGCAGTGTGGCCGGCCACTCCAGGCAGTTGCTTTCTTTTGCGGCAATTGTCACCAGCCGAGTTGTTGCTGGGCCTGTCATCTGCGGCATTGCCGCTCGTGTCAGCCCGTTTCTCTGGAAGAGACACGGCGAACGATCCGCTTGCGCGAGGACAAAAAACAGGAAGATTGCCCGCCATTGAGAATTAAGCAGCTCAGGTCTTTTCTGGCCTCAACAGAAGTTCAGGACGAGCCAGCAACTGCTTCAGCGCCTCAAGATCAACCGGCTTCACCAGATGAGCATTGAACCCCGCCAGCAACGATTGCTGGCGGTCCTCTGACGTGCCGTAGCCGGTCACCGCGACGAGGACAGTCTGATCGAACTCGCGCCGCGATCGCAGAGACCGCGAAACCTCCAGTCCGTCCATCTCCGGCAGGCCAATGTCCAGAAGGATCACTTCAGGATGATACTCCTCGGCCATGGCAACGGCCTGCGCACCATCGTGCGCGCTGCGCACCTCATGCCCCAGGACCGTAAGCAGCCGCGTCAGAGTCCGGACCGAATCGCGATTGTCATCGACAACCAGTACACGGCGGTAGCCCGGGAGAGCATCACTTCGGGCTGGGACGGGAGCAGGCGGCGGCGCGGGCGGCGCGTCCGTCAAGGGCAGGCGGACGACGAATTCACTTCCTTTACCCGCTCCGGCACTGGACGCCTCGACACTGCCTCCATGCATCTCCGTCAGCCGCCGCACAAGCGTCAGGCCGATTCCCAGACCTCCCTCGGCCCGCGCCAGGGTGCGCTCGCTCTGGGTGAACAACTCGAACAGGCGGGGCAGCATATCGGCGGGGATGCCCATGCCGGTGTCGCAGACCCGGAACACGGCATGGTTGTCCTGGCGCTCGAGAGTCAGGGTGATCCGTCCCCCTTCGGAAGTATACTTGGCAGCGTTGTTGAGCAGATTGGCCAGGACTTGCACCAGTCGCACCGCATCGCCATTGACGGCCAGTTCCTCTTCCGGGAGCGTCTGGCTCAACTGGTGCCGGCGCGACTCGATCAGCGGCTGGCTGCTCTCCACCGCGCGCTCGACGATTTGCGCCAGGCTCACGCGCTCCTTTTGCAACTGGATCTTCCCCTCGTTGATCCGGCTGACGTCGAGCAGGTCATCGACGAGGCGCACCAGATGAGTGACCTGGCGCTCGATGATCGACCAGTTCTCGCGCACCTCCGGCGTCTGCGAGGGTGTCTCCAGTTGAATCAGATGCAGGGCGTTGCGAATCGGCGCCAGCGGGTTGCGCAGTTCGTGGGCGAGCATGGCCAGAAACTCGTCCTTGAGCCGATCCACGCGCCGCAGTTCCTGGTAGAGGCGATCGTTCTCCTTGGCGACTGCCTCCATCTTTTCGCGCGCCGCCTCGGCTTCCCTGCGCGCCGTCTGCTCGCGGATGAGCCGTTCGCGTTCCTCCTGGATTCGCTTTCGGTCGCTGATGTCGCGCACCACACAGGTCCAGAAACTGCGGCCGTTCGCGTTCACCCAGGAAACCGATAACTCGATGGGAAACGCCCCATCATCGCTGCGTACTCCGTTGGTCTCCCAGCGGTCGATTTGATCCCCCGGCTGCGGGCTGGCGGCCGTTCGCTCCTTCCACTCGGGCAGGAACCGGCCGATGAGTTGCCCCAGGGCCTCAGCCGCCTTGAGGCCGAACATCCGCTCGGCCGCGGGATTAAACAACCCGATCCGATGCTGCTCATCGACGGTCAACACCGCGTCGAGGGCGGAGCGAATGACGCTTCTCAGGCGGGCTTCGGACTCGACCAGTTGAAATTCGATGTGCCGCTTCTTGAGGACGCGCTCGATCGTCGGCAAGAGGTAGTCGAGGTAGTCCGTCGTCTTGGGGACGAAGTCGAAGACACCGGCACGAAAGGACTGCAGGACGATGGTGTCGCCGCTGAAGCCGGTGACCAGGATGGCCGGCAGATCGACGCCGGCGTCCTTGACGTGCTGGTACAGTTCCAGACCGTTGACGTCTCCCGTCAAGTTCTGGTCGAGCAAGAGCAACTCGATACCGCCGGCGCGAATCTTGTCCATCGCCTCGGCCGCGGTCGTTGCCGTCTGCACGGTATGGCCCGCCCGCTCCAGACGCAGTTGCTGCAAGCGCAGAACGCCTGGATCGTCCTCGACCACCAGGATAGTTGCCAGATGTTCCCCGGCCATAGGCTCTCGTCCGGATAAATCAGTGATTGATCCCGTTGCGCGGCACGTTCACCACCTGCAGGAACAACCCCAGACGCTGGATTGCCTCGATGAACGCCTGATAATCGACGGGCTTGGTGACGTAGACATTGCAGCCCAGTTGATAGCAGCGCTCGACTTCACGCGGATCGTCCGTCGTCGTCAGCATGATAACGGGGAGCATGGCCGTGCGCGAATCGGCCCGGACCTTGCGCAGGACCTCGACGCCATCCACGCGCGGCATGTTGATGTCGAGCAACAGCAAGACCTGGGTCGGAGGAGTCTGTCCGACGTAGGGACCCTCCGAGTGCAGAAAGTCCAGGACTTCCTGGCCGTCGCGCAGCCGTGTGAATCCATTGATCAACCCGGACCGCTCCAGGTTCCTCTGCACCAGGGTCGCGTGTCCGTCATCGTCTTCGGCCAGGAGAATGTGCAAAGGCTCTGCCTTCATGATACTTCCTCGGTTCCGGGCAGCGGGGCGAGTCAGTCCTGACTCATGAAGTCGCACCCCTGACAGTCTCAGGCTTAGCAGCTTCCGGCGATCCAGACAAGTGCGGAGCAGGCAGGGCGACGAAGAACGTGGCACCCTCTCCGGGCTTCGACTCGAGCCAGATCTTGCCTCCCAGGCGCTCGGCCACGCGCCGCACCAGCGCCAGGCCGATGCCTTCGCCCGGCGCAGCCTCGGGATGCAAGCGCTGAAAGGCGACGAACACCTTGTCCTGAAACGCTTCGGGAATGCCCAGGCCGTTGTCCTTGACGAAATAAACCGGCATTCCCGGTGCCGCCGCCGATTCCGCAAGACAGCCCACCTCGATGACGCCGGGCCGGGCGGGATCGAGATAAGTCACCGCGTTGCCGATCAGGTTGGCGAAGATCTGATCGATGGCCCTCGGGTCTGCCCAGCAAGGCGGCAACGCTCCCACGCTCACCGTGGCTTTCTGTCGTGTCAGCGAATCGTGCAAGGACTGGACGACGCGCTGCACGATGGTCTGGACGTCGATATTCTGCCAGCGATATTCTACCCGGCCGGCGCGCGACAGCCGCAGCAGGGCGTCGATGATCCCCGCCAGACGCATGACGGCGGTCTGGATGAACTGAATGGCCTCGGCCGCGTCGCGGTCGAGCATTTTCCCCAGGCGCTCTTTCAGGGGAACGGGCAAATCGTGCTGTTTCAGTTGTCCGCGCAAGTCCTTCAGGATTAGGGACAGTTCCTGGCTGAATCCTTGCAAGTTGACCAGGGGCGAGCGCAGGTCGTGCGAGACGCTGTAGACGAACATCTCGTTTTCCTGGTCCTTCTGCCGCAGCGCGTCGGCCATTTCGTGGAAAACGCGGTCGAGCTGGCTCAGTTCGTCGCCGCCGTGCAGCCGCGGCGCCAGTTCCGCACCCTGCGCCAAACGCCGCGTGTTCTCGAACAGCACTTCGAGGCGGCTGGCGATGCCGCGGCTGAACAGCAGCAGCAGCAACCCGCTGCTGCTGACGGCAAGCACCATGCCGCTGATCAGCATGTAGAAACTGAGGTTCCTGGACTGCGCGAGTTCCTTTTCCCGGATGCCATCCAGCCGGGATTCCTCCTCGAGGAATTCGTCGGTCGTGTGCCGCAGGTCGCTCAACAGTCCTCTCCCTTCCGGGCTGGTGAGGCGGTTGTCAACTTCCTGACGATCTTCCTTTTTCATCAACCGCACGACATCGTCCATCCAGCCGATGAAGCGCGAAGCGAGGCCGGTCATGGCATCGACTTTTTCTCTCTGCACGGGATTGTCTAACACCAGAGACCGCAAGGCCGCGTAGGCCGCCGGCGCCTTGGCTTTCTGCTTCTCGTAGTCGGCGGCGACGGAGGGGTTTCCAATCAGGATGAAGCCGCGCATGTGAGTCTGGGCTTCGATGATGATGCGATGGGTCGCTTCCGCCTGGGCGATCACCTGCTTCGTATGGAGGGCCCACTGCTGGGCGGACTCCTGGTCCCTCCGGACAAAGAGCAGGACGGCGACGAACAGGAACTGAGCCACCAGCGGAATCACCACCAGAATCACACCCTTGCGAAAGATGCTCAGGTTTCCGTTCATCCAGCTCCTTTGGCGAAACAGCCCCTTCTTTTCTTGCCGCTTGCGGCTT
>JBBSDR010000580.1:0-5304 GCA_038240465.1 Gemmatales bacterium | reverse complement strand
GTGGTCAGGACCGTTTGCATGACCGGGGCCAGTTGTGTTAGACTGAGCATAAGAAAGCTCCTGGAGCGAAATGTGTTGTGATAAACTCATTTTACCAGGGGCTTTCTGCTTGACAAATCCCTTAACCGGATGCGTATGGGTCAGTGATGACCCCGGTGTACCGTACCGGGTTCATCACTGACCCAACTCGCCCTCGGTTGTCACTTGATGAACAGCATCTCACGGTACGTCGGCAATGGCCACAGGTCGTCGGCGACGACTGTCTCCAACTTGTCACCCAGCGTCCGCAAAGTCGTCATGGCCGGCAGAATCGAATCGCGAGCGAACGTGGCATGTGCGGTGACGTCGCCGGCGGCGTGATGATTCAGCACCTTGTCGAGCGCGGAGACAGACGCCTGGAAGTCCGTGATCGTCGCCGTCAGCGACTTGAGCAGTTCCACCTGGGCCTGATTGTCCACCCCGGCAGTCTTGGTTGCGTTGACTCCGGTCGCCACCTCCGCCTGATACCGCAGCGCCGCCGGCAGGATCATCGTCCGGCCCATCATGGCCATCAGTTGGCCCTCGATGGTGACGGTCTTGAGGTAGTTCTCGCTCAGGATCATGTGCCGGCTCTGCAGCTCGCGCTCGCTGTAGACCTTGTACTTGCCGAACAGTTCGATCGTGTCCTTGCGCGTGATGACCGGCAGGGAGTCGATTGTGTTTTCCAGGTTGGGAAGGCCGCGCCGGGCGGCTTCTTTCTTCCACTCGTCGGAATAGTTGTCGCCGTTGAAGACGACCTTCTTGCTCTCCTTGAGGATGCCCGGCAGCAAGTCCTGAATGGCCTGGTTCAGAGGCTTGCCGCCCTTGACCGCCTTCTCCAGGTTCGTCGCGATGAAGTCGAGCGACTCGGCGACGATGGTGTTCAGCACCGTGTTGGGGCCGGCGATCGACTGCGAGGCGCCGACGGCCCGGAACTCGAACTTGTTGCCGGTGAAGGCGAAGGGGCTGGTGCGGTTGCGGTCGCCGGCGTCGCGCGGCAGCTTCGGCAGCACCGAGACGCCGATCTCCATGAATCCGCCCTGCTTGGTACTCGTCGGCGTTCCCTTCTCCAGCTGGTCCATCACGTCCTGGAGTTGATCGCCGAGGAAGATCGAGATGATGGCGGGAGGCGCCTCGTTGGCGCCGAGGCGATGATCGTTGTGCGCGCCGCTGACCGAGACGCGGAGCAGTTCCGGAAACTTCGAGACGGCGCGGATGACCGCAACGCAGAAGACGAGGAACTGAGCGTTGTCGTGGGGCGTGTCGCCGGGGTTGAGCAGGTTCTCACCGCCGTCGGTGGACATCGACCAGTTGTTGTGCTTGCCCGAGCCGTTGATGCCGGCAAAGGGCTTCTCGTGCAGCAGACAGGCCAGGCCGTACTTGTCGGCGGTGCGGCGGAGGACATCCATCGTCAGCATCTGATGATCGGTGGCGAGGTTCGAGTCCTCGAAGATCGGCGCCAGTTCATACTGGCTGGGGGCCACCTCGTTGTGACGGGTCTTGACCGGAACGGCGAGCTTGAACAACTCGGCCTCGCCCTCGGCCATGCACGCCAGAACGCGCTCGGGGATCGAGCCGAAGTACTGGTCCTCCAGTTCCTGTCCCTTGGGCGGCTTGGCGCCGAAGAGTGTCCGGCCGGCGTTGATGAGGTCGGGCCGGGCGTAATAGAAATTCTTGTCAATCAGGAAGTATTCCTGCTCCGGACCGACTGTCGTGAAGACCTTCTTGGACTCGGTGTTGCCGAAGAGGCGGAGGATGCGCAGGGCCTGGGTCGAGAGTGCCTGCATGGAGCGCAGCAGCGGCGTCTTCTTGTCGAGGGCCTCGCCGGTCCAGCTCAGGAAAGCGGTCGGAATGACGAGGGTGGCGCCGTTCGGTCCCTCGTGAATGAAGGCGGGACTGGTGGGGTCCCAGGCAGTGTAGCCGCGGGCCTCGAAGGTGGCGCGAATGCCGCCGGAGGGGAACGATGAGGCGTCCGGCTCGCCGCGGACGAGTTCCTTGCCGCTGAATTCGGTGATGGCCTTGCCGTCGGAAGTGGGGGCGAGGAAGCTATCGTGCTTCTCGGCGGTCAGCCCGGTCATCGGCTGAAACATGTGCGTGAAGTGGGTCGCGCCCTTCTCCATCGCCCAGTCCTTCATGGCGGTGGCCAGGCTGTCGGCGATGGCGGGGTCGAGGGCCGCGCCTTGCTTGATGGTCTGTTGCAGGGCCTTGAAGACGGGCTTCGGCAGACGCTGCCGCTGCACCTCTTCGTTGAAGACGTTTTCGCCGAAGATGTCCTTGAGGTGCTTTTCCTTGAAACTGACCCGGTTGAGGCAGTGCTTCGCGGCGGCGATGGCTGAAACGGCCTGATGACGAAGGTTAGCTGAACCCACTGTGATCTTCTCCTCGAGCGCAGGCCCACAAGGCCGCCGGCTCTTCGTGCGACTGAGGCGGTCAGGATGGAGAGTCCAGGACCGATACCGCTTATTCCCGGCCCTGTACTGGAGAGATAGTGTTTTAGTAGATATCACCCTCTGAAGTGACCAGTCGTTTGCCACGGAGCGCGGGAGATTGTTCGAGGATTGCAAAGGACAGCGGGGCGGACTACCCTCGCAGTGCGGCTTCTTCGCAGCCGAAGTCGCCAGACTTCGGGATCCTTCGCCGCACTTCTTCGTAGCCGAAGTCGCCAGACTTCGGGATCCTTCGCCGCACCCGAACTCTGGCGAGTTCGGCTACCGACGATCACGGGAGACACCTGATGACGATGCGAGAACGATGCGGCCGAGTTCTGTTTCCCGGCCTGATCGGACTGCTTGCGGGTCTGGGGCTGGCCAATGCGCCTCACGCGGCGGCTCCTTACAAACCCGAGACGCCGGCGGCGCGCGGGCTGGACGCCAACCTGTACATGCAGATCGCCGCCGAGTATCGGGCCTGCTGCTACCAGGCTTACAACCTGGCGACGCGCCGCCTCACGGAGCGGCACGAGGCCCTCAAGGACAAGGGAAATAAGTGTGCCGTCGTCATGGACCTCGATGAAACGGTCCTCGATAATGCGGGATTCCAGGCCATGCTGCTGCGAAGCGGACTGGCCTACGACGAACGCCTCTGGGAGTTGTGGGAGGAAAAGGACGCCGACAAGGTGGGCCTGATCCCCGGCGCCAGGGAATTCATTCGCGAAGCCGAACGTCTCGGTGTCACGGTCGTGTACATCAGCAACCGCAGCGAGAAATTCCGCAAGGCGAACCTCGCTGTTCTGGATCGGCTGCAACTCTCGGTCAAGGACCCCAAGCAACTCAAACTGAGTGAAAAGACGAGCGACAAGACGGCGCGGCGCGCGGAAGTTGAGTCCGACTACACGGTGCTGCTTTACGTCGGCGACAGTCTGCGCGATTTCGACGAGCAGTTCCGCAGCAGTGTCGATATCGCCAAGGAGAAGGTAAGCGCGAGCAAGTTGACGGCCGCCATCAAGGAGCGCAAAAACAAGGTCGATAAGACGCGGGAGAAGTGGGGCCGAGAGTGGATCATCCTGCCCAACCCGGCCTATGGTGAATGGACGAAAGCCCTCGGCCTGGGCAAACGCGATCTGGAGCGCCTGGTCGGCGAGGTGCCGGCGAAGGAGAAGCAATGAGCCGGGTTACCTTGCCGGTGGCGGATCGTTCGACACTGTTCTCGGATCTTCAGCAGACTGTTCAGGGAGAGGTTCGCTTTGATCGGCTCAGCCGCGCGCTCTATTCCACCGATGCCAGCGTCTTTCAGATTGTTCCCTTTGGCGTGGTGCTGCCGCGGACGGAGGAGGACATCGTCGCGACCGTGCGAGCGTGTGGCCGGGCCGGTGTGCCGCTGACCGCGCGCGGGGGCGGCACGTCTCAGGCTGGCCAGTGCATCGGTGCCGGCATTATTCTCGACTGCTCGAAGTACTTCAACGACATGCTGGAGATCAACCCGGTCGAGCGCTGGGTCCGCGTTCGTCCCGGTTGTGTGCTGGACGATCTGAATCTGAATCTGAAGCCACACGGATTGCAGTTTGCTCCGGACATCTCGACAGCGAGCCGAGCGACCATCGGCGGCATGATCGCCAACAACTCGTCCGGCACGCACTCGATCGTACACGGCAAGACGATCGATCACGTTCTGGAGTTGCGCGTCGTCCTCGCCGACGGCAGCATTATTCGTGCTCGGCCGCTGAGCGCGGACGAACTGGTCGCCGTGTCGAGTCAGCAGGACCGCGAGGGCGCGTGTTACCGGGTCGTTCGTCGATTGGCGAGCGAGCATGCGGCAGAGATTGACCAGCGCTTTCCAAAGATCTTGCGTCGGGTAGGCGGTTACAACCTCGACTCATTTGTCCGTCAAGACGATACCAGCCTCGAGCGCAAGCGAGGGGTTCTTCCGACAGCCTTCAATTTGTCTCATCTGTTCGTCGGCTCCGAAGGAACGCTGGGCGTGGTCGTCGAGGCGAAGTTGCGGCTGATCGAACTGCCGAAGGCCAAGGCGCTGCTGGTGGCGCAGTTTCGAGACCTGCTCGAAGCGCTGGCCGCAACGCCGCTCATCCTGACGCATCAGCCCGCAGCCGTCGAGGTGATGGATCGCACCATTCTCGATTGCACGCGGCTCAATCCCGACGCATCTCGCTTGCGCGAGTTTCTCGAAGGCGATCCGCACGCCATTCTGCTCATCGAGTTCTACGGCGAGCATCCCGAGACCCTGAAGCCGCGTCTCGACGCCCTCGAAGCTGACCTGCGCCGGCACGGCTTCGGCTATCACTTCCAGCAAGCGACCGAGGCGGAGTTGCAGCAGCGCATCTGGAAGTTGCGAACGCTCGCCCTGGGCCTGTCGATGGCGGAGAAGGGCGACGCGAAGGCGATTTCGTTCGTCGAGGACACAGCCGTCGCGCCCGAACAACTGCGCGATTACATCGCCGAGATGCTGGCGATCATTGCCCGACACGGCACCCGGGCGGGCGTCTACGCTCACGCTTCGGTCGGCTGTCTGCATGTGCGGCCAGTCATCAATCTGAAGACGGCGGCGGGAGTCGAGCAGTTCGAGTCCATCGCCGGCGAGGTGGCCGAGTTGGTGCTGAAGTATGGCGGCGCTCTCTCCGGAGAGCATGGCGATGGCCTGGTCCGCAGTCCGTTTCAGGAGAAGATGTACGGCCCGATTCTCTATCAGGCGTTCCGCGAGTTGAAGCAGACGTTCGATCCATCGGGCATCTTCAACCCCGGTAAGATCGTCGATGCGCCGCCGCTGGCGACGAACCTGCGTTATGGTCCGGCTTACGTCACGCCGATTGGTCCAACAACGTTTGATTTCTCC
>JBBSDR010000579.1:0-5305 GCA_038240465.1 Gemmatales bacterium | reverse complement strand
GCCGAGGTGACGCCCTTCTTCCCGAGCAGTCTGGAATCCGCCCTGTTCGATACGCAGGGCGCGTTCAGCCGTGATGCATTCAAGCAGAAGTTCGGCTTCGAGTTGAAATCGGTCGATCAGATCGTCGTGGCCGGGAACTGGAAGAAGGACTGGCAGTTCGGCATTTTCCGCGTCAGCATCGGCCTCGAAGAACGCAAGGCGGACCTCATCGCTCGCCTCCGTCTGCAACCGGGACCGAAAACGAAAGCGCTGGAGTTCGAGTATTTCGTCACGAACGAGCCGCTCGACGACTTCTCCGCTTCGCTGTTCAAGAAGGTGAGCAACAAGCCCGCGCCGATGGCCCTGCACATCTTCGACAACAACACGCTTGTCCTGGGCGATGTCGAACAGGTCGAGCAGTTCCTGGCTTCGACGCATGAGGGGACCAAGCGGCAGCCTGCCATCCTCACCAAGGTCGATCCCACGGCACCGATGGGTGGCGATCCCATGCCGCAGTTCGGCGCGATGGGCGGCGCTGCCGGTGCCTTTGGCATGATGGGCGGCGTTCCTCCCGGCGCGATGGGGATGGTGGGCGGCGTTCCTCCCGGCGCGATGGGGATGGCGGGCGGGATTCCTCCCGGCGCGATGGGCATGGCGGGCGGGATTCCTCCCGGCGCAATGGGCATGGCGGGCGGGATTCCTCCTGGCGCGATGGGAATGATGGGTGGTTTTCCTCCTGGCGCGATGGGCATGATGGGTGGTTTTCCTCCTGGTGCGATGGGCATGATGGGTGGCTTCCCTCCTGGCGCGATGGGAATGATGGGCGGAGCGCCGCGGCCGGCCGTGACCGGTTCGTTCGTGACGGTCAAGCCCGCGCTGAAGCGGCTGATGGATGAGATGGAGTTCAAGAAGCGGGTCATCTCGGAAGCGGTCGAGACGGAAGCCGTCATCGGCCTGGCCAGCACCGCGAACAGCCTGGGATTGCCGAAGGGCATCGATTTGAATCCGGCGATGTTCAAACTCGCTTTCGGTTTTGACTTGCCCGAAACCCTCGGCTTCTCACTCCGCACCTTCAACTCGGATCGGCTGACGGCGGGGTTGGCCATGGAACTGAATTCGACAAAGGACGCCAGTGATTTTGCCGGGGCTGCGCGCACCCTGGCCAGCAAGTCACTGGCGCAGAATACCTCGAAGATGAAGATCAGCGTCGTCGGCGGAGGTCAGGCTGCCTTCGGATTCCAGGGTGCCGCGGGTAACTTCGGCATGATGGGCGGCCCACAGGCGAACTTCGGCATGATGGGCGGCCCACAGGCCAACTTCGGCATGGCGGGTGGTCCCCCGATGAACTTCGGCATGGCGGGTGGACCTCCGGCAAACTTCGGCATGATGGGGGGTGTCCCGCCCGCGAATGCCGGGCAGGCCGGTGGGCCACCGGCGAACTTCGGCATGATGGGTGGTGTTCCTCCTGGCAACTTCGGCCAGGGGGGTGGTGCGCCGGCGAATTTCGGCATGATGGGCGGCGTCCCCCCCGCGAATGCCGGGCAGCGCGGTGGACAGCCGGCGAACTTTGGCATGATGGGCGGTGCGCCGGCGAACTTCGGCATGATGGGCGGCGTACCTCCAGGGGCCGCCGGGATGATGGGCGGACCGCCAGCGAACTTCGGCATGATGGGTGGTCCTCCGGCCAATTTCGGCATGATGGGTGCGGCTGGCAACTTCGGCATGATGGGTGCGGCTGGCAACTTTGGCATGATGGGTGGCGCGGCTGGCAACTTCGGCATGATGGGCGGCCAGCCGGCGACCGCCTCGACAGTGACGCTCACCTCGAGCGGCAAGATGTTCGTGGCGACCATTGATCTGCATCTCTCGGAAGATCGCACGCTGTTCCCGGTCATCCAGAGCGGACTCGGTCAGGTCGCCGTCACGATGAAGAACCACGCCCTGATGGCGCATCATCGCTCGCACCGGGGCGACCTGGCCCAGGCGCTGACGGCCTACGTCAACGAACGGAAAGCCTTCCCGCGCGGAACGGTCAATCGTCCGCCAACTCCAAAGCAGGCCCTGCCCTGGCAACCAGCTCAACGGCTGGCCTGGACGGCCGACCTGATGCCCTACTTTGGCCCGCCTCTGAACGGCATCCAGCCGGATCGCTCGAAGTCGTGGAACGAGGACTCCAACCTGTTGCTCGCCACGATGGCCGTCCCACAACTGCTGGCGCCTGACGAACCAGCGGGTACATATCCGGGCAGCGGCTGGGCGCAGACGATGGCGGCCGCACCGCTTCCGGTCGTGGCGACGCATTTCGTCGGCATTGCCGGCATCGACATTGCCGGCGTCGGCATGGACGCGGCGGAATACGACGACACCGATCCAACGGTGAAGAAGTTGCTCGGCGTCTTCGGCTACGATCGCGAGACCAAGGTGGCGGACATCACCGATGGTCTGGACAAGACGATCGCGCTGATTCAGGTGCCGGCGAAATACAAGACGTGCTGGCTGGCCGGCGGCGGCTCGACGGTGCGTGGCGTGGCCGAGACCGATCCGCTGTCGGCGTTCGTCTGCACCGAGTACAAGGGCAAGAAGGGTACGTTCGCCATCATGTGCGACGGCAAGGTGCGTTTCATCGCGGCGGACATGAACCCGGATACGTTCAAGGCGCTCTGCACCATCGCTGGCGGTGAGCCGATCGACAACATCGACGCCATCGCGCCGGAGATCAAGGACGAGATCGTGCTGAAGCCGGGTCCGCTGCCGGTGGCGGTCGATCCGGTGAAGCCGCCGGGCGGCGATGACGTCGCTGCCCTGAAGGGGACGTGGAAATTCGTCAGCGGAATGAAGGATGGTCGGCCGTCCGATGAGGAGGAGAAGAAGACGGAGATGACGATCGACGGGACGGCTCAGGTGACCCTCAAGGATGCTGGAGGGACGAGTCGGGCGACGATGGCACTGGACACCGCGAAGAAGCCAAAATGGCTCGACCTGAGTACGGAGGCTGGGAAACTACTGGGGATCTATGAGCTATCGGGCGATACGATGAAGCTCTGTCTCAATCCGAGGGGGGTAAGACCCACGGACTTCACGGCGGAGAAGGGTTCTGGTCGCATGCTCATGGAGATGAAGCGTGCGAGTGGTCCCACGCCGGAGCCGATGGGCGGAGACACGGGGCTTTCGGAGGCGACTCGCTTCAACCAACTGAAGTATCTGGCACTATCCAGCCTGAAATACTTGGATGATAACGGCAAACCCGCCACCAAGATCGACGATCTTGCGGTCAACCTCAAAGGGAAAGAAGACTCCAAGGTCCTGGCCCGCCTGCGCAACGGTGAGATTGTGGTGGTCTGGAAAGTCAATCTGAAAGATATGCCCAAGGAATTCGCAAAGGCCATCTTCGCCTACGAAAAAGATGTCCCCTCCAAGGGCGGCTATGTCGTCTTTGGCAACTGTGAGGCAAAAAAGTTGACGCCCGAGGAGTTTAACACCGCCGTGAAGGGCGGTCAATAAACTTGATTGCCTCAAGAGGGCTGATGTAGTTTCCTCGAATCTCCCTCCAGACAGGAGGAAACTACAGCAAGGAGCAAAAGGGGACATGCAAGATTATAACTATAATCTTGCATGTCCCCTTTTGCTCCTTGCGTGGAGGGCCGCCTTGAGGTTCCAGCCTGAACAACACCAACCATCCGCTTCCTCTTCTCTCCTGGAGACCCATCATGCGAAACTACGGCCTCGCTCTGTTCGGTGCGCTGCTGCTCTTCGGCATCGCATCGGCCCAGAAAGCTCCGCCAGCCGATCCGCCGAAGCCTGACGAAGCGACCTTCACCATCAAACTCGAGGATGAGGTGGGTCGCGGCAAGAGCGTCGTTACCACCAAAACCCATAAAGCCGCCGGTTCCATGAAAATCGCTACCCCCGCTGGGAAGGTGGTCAACGAGGTGAGTCTCGATGAAACCGGCGAGGAAGTGTACACCGAGACCGTCCTGGAGAAGGGCAAGAAGAAGGCCACGAAGTTGAAGCGAGTCTACACCAAGATGACGAAGAGTGGCAAGCCGGCATCCTACCAGGGACAGACCATCCTGTTCGAGCTAAAGGGTAGCAAGTACGAGGCCAGTGTCGAGGGCGACGGCGAGGTCCCCCAGAAGGACCTCAAGGAACTCGTCAAGAGCATGAATCTCGACCTCGATTTCGACATGAACAAAGCCATGGTTCCCAAAAAGCCGGTCAAGGTAGGCGAGTCCTGGAACCCCGACAAGGCGGTCGTGTTGAAGGGACTGGCCGCCAGTTTTGGCAGCGAAATCGATGCGAGCAAGAGCACGGTGGAAGCGAAACTGCTGCGCGCCTACAAGAGAGGGGATAAGCAGTTTGGCGTTCTCGAGTTCACCTTCAAGCTTGCCCTGACCAGGCTGGCGACCATCACGTTTGACACGCCAGCCACATTCGAGGTGACCATGAAGCTGGACACCGCCATTGATGGCTCCAGTCCTGCCCTCACGATGACAGGCTCCACCCAACTCAAAGGCAAGGGCGAGTTGGAGCAAGGCGGGGCGAAGCTGATCGTGGATCTCACTGAAACCCGGTCAGTGAAGGGTTCGCAGTCCGAGGAGAAGTGAGGCCGCCGAGTCCGTGGCAATAGTCCGCTCCTCGTTCCCGAGCGGCCCGGGAACGAGGAAAAGGGTTTCGTCGCCGCCCTGGCTGCCATCGCCTCAGTTCCTGTCCGGCAACAGGACCAGTGCGATCAGTCCGAAAAGGCCGAAAAATCCCAGCATGCCGAGCCATTCTGACTGGTTCTTGTTCTTGCAGTAGGCGCAGCAGCCCCAGATCCAGAAGATGTCGGCAAGTACGATAAACGCCACGCCGGCGTCCTTCTTCCCCACGAGCATCGCCACACCGATGATGCTCAACAGCAGCCCAAGGCCGATGCCGATGTTCACCTGCAGTTCATAGGCGAGAGGGACCATTTCGCTCAGACTGAAATCGATGCCGCCGTAACTGCCCGCCCGAGAGCGGCGCGAGCGCCTCCTCTTCCGGGGACGGTCGTCTTCCTCCTCATCCTCGTCCCGCGAGCGTTTTTTCTTTTTCGGGCGTTCTACGGCTTCCTCCTCCGGCAACTCCACGAGTTCCTCGACTTCGGCTTCCGCAGGCGCGATGTTGATTGTCTGACAGGCGGGACACTGCACTTTCTTCCCGGCGTGGACGTCCGCGACACCGAGTTGCTTCTTGCAGCCTGGACAAGGAAACTTGATCATGAGCGTCCTTTGGGGTCTGGTTGTTCCTGGTGCGTCGATCGTTCATCGCGACAGGACCCCGGATTCTCGTTCCCACGCTCTGCGTG
>JBBSDR010000578.1:0-5305 GCA_038240465.1 Gemmatales bacterium | reverse complement strand
TGGGAGATCCCCTTGGCCTTGGCCTTCTCGGCGAGCTTCTTGCCGACGACGACGGCGGCGGCGACGTTGCCACCCTTCGTCACCTTGTCGGCCTTATCGCCCGTGGAGGCCGAGGCCAGCGTGACCGAGTTCTCGTCGTCGATGAGCTGGGCGTAGATGTGCAGGTTGCTGCGGAAGACCGACAGCCGCGGCTTGGTGGCCGTGCCGCGGATCGCCCGGCGCACGCGGTACTTCCGCCGCTGGCCCTGCACCGCTTTTTTCTTGTTGGCGTCCATTTGCAAGTTCCGAGTTTCAAGTTCCGAGTTTCGAGGACCGAATTTCACATCGCGGTTCCGACACGCGGAACTCGGAACGTGGAACTCGGAACGGTGTTATTTCGACGCGGCGAAGGACTTGCCTTCCTTGCGGCGGACGACTTCGTTCTCGTAGCGGATGCCCTTGCCCTTGTAGGGTTCCGGCTTGCGGACGGCTCGGACCTCGGCGGCATACTGCCCGACCGCCTGCTTGTCCGCGCCGCGGACGACGATCGTGTTCGGGTCCGGCATCTCGACGGTGACGCCCTCGGGCGGCTTCTTGACGACATTGTTCGCGTAGCCGACCGTCAGCACCAGCGCCTTCGCCTCGATGCGTCCCTGGTAGCCGACGCCCTCAATCTTGAGGCGCTTCTCGTAGCCCTTGGACACGCCCTGAACCATGTTGGCGATCAGCGACCGCATCAGGCCGTGCAGCGCCCGGTTCTCGCGTTCGTCGTTGGGCCGATTGACGCGAAGGACCTTGGCGGTGTCGTCGAACTCGACGGCCATGTTCTTGTGGACCGTCAGCGCGAGCTTGCCCTTGGGTCCCTCGACGGCGACGTCCTGGCCCTGCACCCGCACCTTGACGCCGGCAGGGATGGCGACAGGTTGTTTTCCGATTCGCGACATGGCTCGTTATCCTTCTCTCACCAGACCGTACACAGAAGCTCGCCGCCCAGGCGTTGGGCGCGAGCCTGGCGATCGCTCATGACGCCCTTGCTGGTGCTGAGGACGCTGATGCCCAGGCCGTCCAGCACCGGCTTGAGCTGCGTCGAGCGCCGGTAGAGCCGGCGGCCCGGACGGCTGGCCCGCTGGATGTGCCGGATGACGCGCTCGCCTTCCGGCCCGTACTTCAGATACACGCGCAGGACAACGTGGGCCTTGGACAGGTCCTTCTCGTCAACGAACGACGGATGGCCTGTCTGGTCGCGCTCCACCAGGCCGATCTGGTAATCGAGAACGAAACCTTCGTCCTTGAGGACCTGGGCGACGTTGATCTTCAGCCCGGTGGCCGGCATGTCCACGATGGGACGTTCGATCTTGGCGGCGTTGCGGATGCGCGTGAGCATATCCGCGAGGGGGTCGGTCATCATGGTTGTTTACCTCACCAGCTCGCCTTCTTGACGCCGGGGATCAGTCCGTCGCTGGCCATGTTGCGGAAACAGATCCGGCAGATGCCGAACTTACGATAGACAGCGCGGGGCCGGCCACAGAGCTTGCAGCGCAGCCGGATGCGAATGATATCGCGCGGCAGCATCATCTTCGCCTTGTTCGGCTGGCGGTGTTCATCAGCGGCAGACTTCACCTCGCGCATGTGCTGCTCGAAGGATTTCATCTGCTGCGCAAATCGGACACGTTTGGATTCAATCGCCATGAGGACTTCCTGGCACAGGCGAGCGGAAGCGTCAGCCCTCGCTCGCAGGGTTACTCAACTCTCGCGGAACGGCATGCCGAACAGCCGCAACAACTCGCGGGCCTCGTCGTCGTTGGTCGTGTTGGTCACGAACGTCACGTCCATGCCCTGGGTGAAGTTCACCTTGTCCGGATCGATTTCCGGGAAGATGGCCTGTTCGGTCAGGCCCATGTTGTAGTTGCCGTGGCCATCGAAGCTCTTGGGGTTGACGCCCCGAAAGTCGCGAATACGCGGCAGAGCGATGGAGATAAGGCGATCGAGGAATTCATACATCCGCTGCCCGCGGAGCGTGACTCGACAGCCAATCTCGTTGTTCTCGCGGAGACGGAAACCGCTGATGGCCTTCTTGGCGCGGGTGATCTGCGGCTTCTGGCCGGTGATCTGCCCGAGTTGCTCCGCCGACTGCTCCAGACGGTTCTTGTCCTGAAGCGCCTTGCCGACGCCCATGTTGACAACCATCTTCTGCAACTTCGGCAAGCTGTTCGCGTTCGTCCGGCCGAGCTTCTCGATCAGGCGCGGAGTAATCTCGTTGCGATACTTCACATACAACCGAGCTGTGTTCGCCATGGTGATCCTCTCCCGCAATGGACGCCTCAATGCGGCGTTCTCGCTTCAAACGACTTCCGCCGCCAGGCTGACGATCTTGACGAACTTCTTCTCGCGCAGTTCGCGGGCCACCGCGCCGAAGATGCGCGTGCCGCGCGGGTTCAGTTCGGCGTCGATCAGCACCATCGCGTTGCTGTCAAAGCGAACGTAACTGCCGTCGTCGCGGCGCGTCGCCTTCTTGGTGCGAACGATGACGCCCTTGACCACCTCGCCCGGCTTGACGTCGCCGCCGGGAATCGCCTTCTTGACGCTGGCAACGATGACGTCGCCAATCGAGGCATAGCGCCGGCGCGTTCCGCCAAGCACCTTGATACACATACACTCCTTGGCGCCGGTATTATCCGCAACGTCAACGTAGGTATACATCTGGATCATGACAGGTCTCCAATTTACGGAAATGTCTCGCACTCGCTCCGCGAGTGCGTGACATTCTCCAATTTCCACGAGGCAACGCCTTGCTTGCGCGTCGGACTCGTCCTCAATTTCAAGTACTCGCCGGGATTGGCGCCGTGAGTGTTTCGGGGGCCGCCGTCTTGATCGCCTCGGGTCCGCCGGGCGCCTTGATGACGACGCGGACGAGCCGCCAGTTCTTCATTTTCGACAGCGGCCTCGTCTCCATGATCTCGACCTTGTCGCCGAGGTGGGAGACGTTCTGTTCGTCGTGGACATAGCAGATTGTCCGCCGGCGAATGTACTTGCCGTAGCGCGGATGCTTGACGAGGCGCGGAATCTCGACGCGCCGGGTCTTGTCCATCTTGTCCCGGGTGACAACGCCGACGGCCATGCGCCGCTTGCCGCGATCCGCTTGTTCAGCCATTCGCCTTCGCTCCCTCGGCCGCCTTCTGCTGGGCGGCCAACTGCCGTTCTCGCTGGATGGTATTCAGACGGGCGATGTCGCGCCGCGCCTTCTTGATCTCGCTGGGGGTCTCCAGCCGCTCCGTCGCGGACTGGAAACGCAACTGGAACAGATGCTTGACGGTGTCCTTGATCGTCAGGCCCAGTTGGTCGTCGCTCATCTCGCGAATCTGCGCCGGTTTCATGTTCGCCTCCCGCTTGCGTTTCGCGCTCGATCCTTACACGCTCGGCCGCCGCGTGACGAATCGGCAGCGGAACGGCATCTTGTACGCCACACGGGCCAGGCAGTCTCGCGCCGCCGCCTCGGGCAGGCCGCCGATCTCGAACAGCACCATGCCCGGTCGAATGACCGCCGCCCAGAACTCCGGCTCGCCCTTTCCCTTACCCATGCGGGTTTCGAGGGGAATGGCCGTCACCGACTTGTGCGGAAAGACGCGGATGTAAAGGCGTCCTTCGCCGCGGACCGAGTGCGTCGCGGTGATACGACCGGCCTCGATCGACTCCGCGCTCAACCAGCCGGCCTCGAGGGACTGCAAGCCGAATTCACCGTGCGTCACGGTGTTGCCGCGCTGCGCGTTGCCGCGAATCTTGCCGCGGGAACTCTTGCGAAACTTGACGCGCTTGGGCATCAATGGCATGACAGTATCTCCTCGAACTATGGCGAGCGGGGGGGGTTTAACCCCCCGGGGTTTGGCAAAACCGGGGGGGTAAAAACCCCCCCGCTCGCCGCAAGCAAATCAGCGCCGCGGCTGCCGGCGTCCACCTTCGCGACGACGATCGCGCCCCTGGCCGCCGCTCACCGGCTCGGGCAGCGCCTCGACGATCAGGTAGTCGCCGTTGTTCATCCAGACCTTGATGCCAATGTGGCCCTGCGCCGTCTTGGCCTCGGCGAAACCAAACTCGATCCGCGCTCGCAACGTCGAGAGCGGAATGCTGCCGAGCATGCCGGTCTCGCACCGAGCCATTTCCGAGCCGCCGAGCCGGCCGGACATTTGAATGCGAATGCCCTTGGCCCCGTTCTCCATGCCGGCTTCGAGCGCCTTCTTGAGCGTCCGGCGAAAGCTCTGCCGTTTCTGAAGCTGCTCGGCGATGTCCTCCGCGACCAACTGGGCGTCGATCTGCGGATTGTTGACCTCCATCGTCTTGATCTCGACCCGGCGATGCGTCAGGCTCTCGAGTTCCGCCGTCAGCTTGTCGATCTCCTGGCCCTTCTTGCCGATGATCACGCCGACGCGGGCCGAGTGAATGTAGACCACGACCTTCTCGCGCGTCCGGTGGATCTTGATCTTCGAGATCTGCGCGCTGGAGTATCGCTTCTTGACGTACTTCCGGATCTTGAAATCCTCAATGAGGAGTTCCGAGAAGTCCTTCTTGCTGGCATACCAGGTGGATGCCCAGTCGGTCATGATGCCGGTGCGGAAGCCGGTCGGCCTGACTTTTTGCCCCATGGACTCGCTCACTCTCGTTTGATTGTCGATTGTCGATTGTCGATCGTTGATTTCCAAAACCCAGGATCGATCAATCGAAAATCATCAATCGAAAATCATCAATCTCTCACGCTTGGCCATCCGACACGGTCACATGAATGTGCGAATAGCGCCGCCGAACCAGAAACATCTGATGGCGCGCTCGCGGCATGCCCTTCTTGAACATCGGTCCGCCATCGACGCGCGATTCGATCACGACGAGGTCTTCCATGTCGCGAGCGCCGCGGTCCTCGGCGTTGCCCAGGGCGCTCTTGAGGACCTGCTCCAGCAGCCGGGCGCTCTTGTTGGGCAGGAACTTGAGCATTTCGAGGGCTTCATCGGCGGTGCGGCCGCGGATGAGGGTCGCGAACGGACGGATCTTGCGAGCCGACATGTCCGCGTAGCGATAGATGGCCTTGTACTGCATGGGTTCCTCACGCCTTGGCGGCCTTGGCCTTGCCGCCGCTATGGCCGCGGAAGGTACGCGTCGGAGAAAATTCGCCGAGCTTGTGACCCACCATGTCCTCGGTCACATAGAGCTTGATGAACTGCCGGCCATTGTGGATGGCGAAGGTCGTGCCGACAAACTCCGGCACGATGGTGCAGTCGCGCGACCACGTCTGGATCGGCTCCTTCTTGCCGCCGCGCTGCTGCCGTTCGACCTTGGCCAG
>JBBSDR010000577.1:0-5309 GCA_038240465.1 Gemmatales bacterium | reverse complement strand
GGTGCGGTTCTGCGCTGGAACCAATGAAGGACCGACGGTTAAATAACGGGTTGCCGCTTGCGGCTTAGCGGGCGTGAGCGGGCGGTCCGCTAAGCCGCAAGCGGCAGGAAGCGCCAACGAACCAACCGCCATCCGTGTTGTTTTTTGTGCAGAGCGCGCAAGCTGCGCCCTCGGGCGCGTTCCATGTAGACTGGTTCCGCAGTTAACGCCGGGGTCTCTACCTGGAAGTCGAGGCAGACCGGGTAAATTTTCTTGGCGTGAACGGTTCGCGTTTCACTAGAATGTACAGATACTGATGCGATCGTGTAGCTCCGAGGCAGGGTTGCACTAATCGCCAGATGGCAAGAAGGGGTTGCAGAACATGACCCACGTCCGTCGGCTAGGCGTCGCCGGTTTGTTTCTCACACTGGCGGCCTTGTTGTGTACGGCCCACGTCTGGGGCGAACCCGATAAGGGAAAAAAGGTCGTCGTCGGCGATAAGCCCGGCGTCCCGAGGACCGACTTCGAGGACGAACTGGCCGCCACCAAGTTCGCCGACCAACCGCTCGCGCACTACAAGAAGCTCAACGGCGAAGACTACATCGGCTGGCAGCTGAAGCCCACTCTCAAAAAGGTCCCCGCCCGCCCGCGCGATCTGCTCATCCTCGTCGATACCTCCGCCAGCCAGGCACGCGGCCCGCTCCAGAACGCCCGGCTGATGACCGAGGAACTGCTCAAGAACCTTGGCGACGAAGACGGCGCGGCCGTCTGGACGGCCAACGTCGAGCCGAAGAAACTCACCAAATCCTTCGCCGGCAAGGGCAAGCACGACGACGTCTTCAAGGCCCTCAAGATGGAATACCCCTCCGGGGCGACCAACCTCAAGAAGGCCATCAGCGAAGGCATCGCCAGCTTCCCCAACGAGAAGGGCCGGCAACGCGCCATCATCCTGATGGGCGACGGCATGAGTGTGGCCGGGCCGATCGACGGCGACGCGCTGTCGCAGTTGACCAACGACATGATCAAGAAGGAGATCGCCTTCTACTCGGTGCCTCTGGGTGTTCGCCTCGACCCCATCGCCCTGCACGGGTTGGCCACCTGCACCGGCGGTGCGGTGGTTCGCATGAATCGCGGCAAGGGTCCGGACCAGTTCGTCAAGGACCTCAACGCGGCCATGTCCGTTCCGGTCCTCTATCCCGAGACGGTCAAGTTCACCGACAACGTTGCCGAGATCTTCCCGGTTACACTGCCGCCGCTGCGGCCGGACGCTCCCACCCTGCTCGTCGGCCGAGTCACCAAGGCGGATCGCGTCGGCTGCACCATCATCGGCAAGGTTTCCGGTCGTGAAGTTCGCGTCGATGTCAGCGAAAACATTCCCGGCGACGAGGTCGATAACTTCTTCCTCGCCACCATGATACAGCAGTGGCGCGAGCAGAAAGATCGGCCCGCCCTGCTCAAGGCCGACCGCGCTCTGGCCTTCACCTACGAGCAGAACCAACTGGCCCGCGCTGAGTTGCTGGCCCAGGCCGAGTGGGCGCTGGACAAGAACGAACTCGACGCCGCGTCTCGCCTCTACGAGCAGGCTCTCGAACTCGATCCGCACAGCGTCGATGCCCGCGCCGGCAAGGTGATCGTCAAGGAGATCAAGGACGGCAAATTGACCCGCGAGCAGTTCCGCAAGCTGATCGAGCCGAAGGGCGACGACAAGATCGTTCGCATCGACGGCAAGATTCGCCCTGCCAAGGTCAACCGCGAGAAACTCCTCGCCCTGGCCCAGGTCAAGGAAAAGGAGAAGCTCGACGACGAAAAGAAGGACAATCTGCCGAAATTGCAGGGCGACGATCTGCTCAACCAGGTCAGGCAGCGCCAGGCGGTCGAGGACCAGCGCAACGGCGAGATGGTCAAGGACGCGGTCAGTGAGGCCGGCCGTTTGATGCGGACCAATCCCGACGCGGCCAACGATATGCTCAAGCGCACGCTCGCCAGCATTCAGGACAACCCAGACATCACCGAACGCGCTCGCCGGGCCCTGGCCGATCAGCTCCGCGATGAGATTCGCAACGTGATCGTTCGCGGCGACGAGATTCGTCAGAGGATCGTCGAGCGCCAGCAGGCCGAGGCCATCAATCGCGAAAAGCTTGGCCAGCAGCAGGAGCAGAGGCAAGCGGACGACCGGCTTCGCGAGCGCATGAAGACCATCAACCAGCTGATGAACAAGGCTCGCATCGAGATCATCACCGGCGGCGAATTCCGCGATCGCCTGGCGGCGATCAAGTTGACCGAGCAGGTGCGGCGCGAACTGATCGCGGACGGCAAGCCGGTCCCGCCGGCCCTGAACGCGGCCTATGGCATCGCGCAGGCCGACTTCCACCTGACCGAACTGAAGGAACTGCGGCGGTTGCGCGAACAGCGCTTCCTGCTGTCGTTCCTCGAAGTGGAGCGGCGGCACATGCCCTTCCCCGACGAGCCGCCCATCGAGTTCCCGCCGGCGGCCAAGTGGAAGGCCTTGACTCAGTCGCGCAAGGGCAAGTACGAGTCCTTCCGCTTCCTGGGACAATCGTCGAACAAGAACCTCAAGATCCTCCTCGATCTCCTGAACACGCCGCAGAAGGAGTTCCTCGAACTGCCGGCCGATCCCCAGACCAAACTGGGAAACGTCCTCAACGCCATCTCGGAGAAGTACAGCCGTAAAGGCGAGAATCCGTTCTCCCTGACCTTCGAGGTCAACGTTCCGGCTTTCGACGCCGAAGGCGTCAAGGAACCGACCGAGATCGGCATCGTCGCGGACAAGCCGATTCCCAAGCTGGGCAACATCACGCTGTCAACCTACCTGCGGCGCATCCTCGAACGGGCCACGGAGAAGGGGCCGGTCCCCAGCGGCGCTACGTTCGTCATTCGCAAGGAAGCGGACCTGCCAATCATCGTCACCAGCTTCGACGAGCGCGATCTGCCGCCGCCGCCTCAGTATGTCGTCGAGATCACGACGGGAGCCTTCGCGGCCCGTCACAAGGAAACGATCGCCTATTCGGTTGCCGACCTGGTGACGCCGATTCCGCAGGCAGCGAACAAAGGTCAGATCCAGCAGTCGGCCACGCTGTTCGGGCAGTTCGGCATGCAGGGCGGTGTGGCCGGCCAGGTCGGCCAGAACGGCCAGATCGGTCAACTCGGCCAGATCGGTCAGTTTGGCCAGCTCGGCCAGATCGGCCAGATCGGTCAACTTGGCGCTCTCGGCCAGATCGGTCAACTTGGTGCCCTCGGCCAACTCGGCGCTCTCGGCCAACTCGGCGCCCTCGGTCAACTTGGCCAACAACTTGGCCAAGTCGGTCAACTCGGCCAGGGCGGGCAGCTCGGCCAGGTTCTCGGCGGCGGCCAGGCCGGCGTTCAGGGTGGTCTGAACTTCGGCGTCGGCGGCGGAGCCGCAGGCTTCATGGGTGGCCAGCTCGGCCAGTTCGGCAACCTCGGCGGCCAGTTCGGCTTCCAGGGTGGCACGCAGGAAGGCATCCTCATGACGACCATCCGGCAACTCGTCGGCGAACCCGGCGACTGGGCGGGTGTCGTGCCGGGCCTCTCCGGTCCGGGTCAGATTCCGATGGGCGGCCCCGGCGAAGCAACTCCCATGGACGACCCCAATGCGGGCCGGCTGAACAATAACCAGTTGGGTTACTTTCCGTCCGCATTGGCCCTCGTGGTCAAGGGGACGTCGCTGATTCACTCGCGCCAGACGAGGGCCAATATTTCCGGCATGGGAGCGCCTGCTGGCGCCGGCGGCGGCGCCGCCGGAGCGGGCATGGGTGCCGCTCCGGGCCTTCAACGTGGCGACTTCATCGTCATCGGGGGATCGGGAGCGCGCGATCCGAATCGTGGTGTCGTCGCTCCCAAGGAAGAGGTTGTCGTCAAGGACCCCAAGGACCCCAAGAAGAAGCCGTTCAAGTCGGACCTCGACCCGCGCCTCGCCTGGCAGGAAGCCCTGGAGAAGGGCGTCGATCTCGGCCCCCTCGATCCGGGCCTGATCGTGGCCACGGTCGATTTCCTGATGATCCTGAACAAGTACGACCAGGCGGCCGAGTTCCTCAAGGCCAACCTGCGTCAAGGCGTCATCGTCAAGCCGTGGGTCTTCGAGACGCTGTCTATCTGCTTGCAGGAGAGCAATGGCTCCGAGGAGGAGATCGAGCGCGCCGAGGTGGCCATGGCCGACCTCGAGCCGCAGGACGCCGAGGGCTTCCTCAAGGCGTCGCACGCGATGGCCAGCATGAAGCGTTGGGACCGTGCCCTGGCATTCTGCCGCCAGGCTTCCATCCTCGAACCGAATACTCCGCAGAGCTACGCCGATGCGCTCAACTACGCTGAGTCGGCCAAGGACGCCGATGCCATGGAATGGGCGGCCGGCAATCTGCTCAAGCAGGATTGGCCGCGCAAGAGCGGCGACCTTCACCAGAAGGCCGTGCAGAAGCTCAACTCGCTGAGCAAGCAACTTGGCGGCGACCGGCCCAAGGATGCCGAACGGCTCACGAACGCAATCGCTACCCACCAGCAGCGCGACCTGATTATCAAGCTTCGCTGGGCGGGGACGGCCGACCTCGATCTCAAGGTTGAGGAGCCATCGGGCAGCGTCTGCTCGCCGCTACAGCGTCAGTCGCCAGGCGGCGGAACGCTGATCGGCGACACGCTCTCCGACCAGAACTCCGAGATGTATGTTGCGGCCCAGGCGTTCCACGGCAAGTACAAGATCACGGTCGATCGCATCTGGGGTACGCCATCGGACAACAAGGCCCAGCTCCAGGTGATTCGCAACCAGGGGACCGACAAGGAATCCAGCCAGGTGTTCACCCTCAACTTGAAGGACGGGAACACGATGGTCCTGGACCTGGCGGAAGGCCGGCGAAGGCAGGCGGCCGCGGTCCCGCCGCTGTCGATGCAGCAGACCTCGGAAGAACTCGAGCCGGGCGCCACGCATCAAGAACTGATGAACCGGCTGACGTCTCTGGCCGATCCGGAGATTACGGGTTCTGCTCGCGGCCGGTTCCGTGGGGCCGCCGGTTCTCCGATGGCGACGCCGTCGGTCGAACCGATCGATCTCAAGGCCGAGGCGTCCCGCGAGATGCGCAAGGGCGAACGTCTGATCCAGAACCGCGTCGCGCCGGTGGTCAACACCGACGTGAGTTTCACCACGCAGACGATCGTGTCGCCGGACGGGCGCGAAGTGCGGACGACGTTGAACCCGGTGTTCAACAACTTCGTGAGCAAGATGAACGTCCGGCCGGCCATCTCGATCATTCCGGGAGGCCCGAAGCCCTGACCGGAGACTGAGTCGCTGAAACGGGAGCGGGGCG
>JBBSDR010000576.1:0-5314 GCA_038240465.1 Gemmatales bacterium | reverse complement strand
TTGCCCGCGCCGGTCAGGGTGAAGATGGCTCGTCCTTTGGAAACGTCCGCTGCGGTAGCAGGCTTGCTCGGGTTCGAGAACTCGACGCCCCCGCCGGTGATCTGCTCGCCGTAGCGCTTCAGAAACTCGGCGCACGCCTTGACGGCCTGGTCGCGTTTCCACCGCGGCCAGTACAACTCGCAGCGCGGAGCTTCCTTGCGATACTCGGCGACCTTGAAGGCGAGGTAATCACAGAGGCGGTAATCGCCCTCGATGAGTGCCCCGGGCATCTGGAGATCGCGATAGCCGCTCCTGCTCTCTTCGACTCCTGCCGTCCCCTTCCATTCCAGTCCGCCGTTCACGTTGGCCAGTTTGACGGTCCCCACGACGTCCTGCCGCGTCAGCAGTTCCAGGATGACGTCGCGGAACGGCTCACACGACAGGAGCGGCGACTGCACCAGCTTGAGTACGGCAGGAGTCGCATCGTCCTTCTCGCCGGTGAATGCCTGCCGCCATTCCGAGGAGATGTCCCCGAAGAGAGTGCGGGTCGCCTTCAGAGTGCCAGGGTGTCGCGGGAACTGAATCAACGGCTCCAGGAAGTCCGCGGACTTCCCCGGCGACCGTTTCAGCAGCCAGGGAGTATAGTCGTCGAACAGCTTCGGATCCTCCATTTTCACGCGGAGGTCGAGCAGCGAGCGATAGATCTGATCCTGCTTCGCAAACTGGATCGATGCCGCGCGGAGGGCCGGCAAGGCATCCTGCCCGTCCCAGACATCCAGTGCCGAGGCCAATGCGATTGCGTCGTACGGCTCAGAAACTTCACCCATGCGGTTGCGGAGCAATTCAGAGACGCTGGGACTCTTGCGCCCTCGCAAGGTCTTGTCCCTCAACTTCCCCTCTTTCGCCGTAATCTGCCTGGCGGCCCACAGCCACTGTGACGGCCTGGCACGGTCGTCAGCAAGTGCCTTGAACCAGCGTTCGGCCGGAGTGCTGCCAGCATCCTCCTTGATGAGTTTTCGGATCGCAGCCACCCGCTTCTTACGGCTCACAGCTTCACGGTCATCCGGCTCAGCATTGATCGTTGCAAGGTAAACGCCTTCGGCGCTGAGGATATCATCCAGCACGTTATTCACAACCTCATGCACCGTACACCATGTCGGCCCAACTTCCCCCAAACGCCTGTACGAACGGGTTAGCCGGTTGTCCTTCTCCAGACATTCCAGGAGTGGCTCTACCGCCGCCTTCCCTTCACGCCGCAGGCCCTCCACGAGCGATTCGCCAGGATCGTGGAGGAGAAAGTTGAATCGAGATGAAGAAACCTCGTCCAGTCGTTCGATGAGGGCGGCGATCCGTGTATTCGCGTCGGGGTGCTTTCCCGGCCCGAGGCAGACGAGTGGATCGCGAGGGAGTTCCTTCAGCCGCCGCTCCTGATCGGCCAGCAGAAGATCGAACCCCGCCGGCGCGTGAGCATCAGGAGCTTCCTTGTTGAGTTTCCGCCTCTTCAGTTCCTTCAGGACACTATCGAGTTGGCGAAGACGGATGAGGGCAAGCCGATCCTCCCTGATTGCGCGAGCGAACTCCGCGGCAGACATCATGCTCCGAATGAGGGCGTCGATTGCCCTGTCGCTGGCCTCCTCTTCGTTCAACTCTTCCTTCTGCTCGTCCGTCTGCCGCTTCCCTGTGCAAACATTTTTGGCCAGGTCACCCTCGCCCAGACGCAGCAGGAGCAGCAGACCAGTCCCCTCGATCTCATCTGCAATAGCCGGGGCAGGAGGCACGTCGGGAAATAGTGCGTCCTCTTTTTTCTGGGACGCCAGCGCGGCACGGACGTCTTTCTTCAAATCGGCCCGTTCGCCGAAGGAAGCGACGGGATAGACAAGGCCGTCCCAGCAGACGGCGAAGCGTTGCTTCTCTCCCTCCTTTGCCGGCAGCACCCAGGCGTGCGAAGGCGCGGTCTCCCTCATCTCCCGGGCATCGAACCGGGTCATCACGCGAACGCTGCGGTACTCGCAGCCACGCGGGTCGGCCAGGCCAAGGTCGAAGAGCAGGGATGCAACCTTGATGTGGACCTCCGGCACATCGCACTTCGGCGGCTTCCAGGGATCTGTCTGACACGGCGGCGTGGGGAGGGCAGTCCCGTTGAATCGAGGGACACCCTCGGCGGCGCGGAGAGCGGTTCCCGGCGACAGCAGGGCCGGCAGCATCCACGCGAGCATGAGGAAGGGGCCGGATCGCATGGGGTGTTTTCCTTTGCTGGCTCCCGTATCAGAACATTCCCCATTTTCTGCTTGTGAGAGTGACGCCGTCAAGAGTGTGCTTGCTGGAAGAGGCGTTTACCTTGACATCCGACGCCGCGTTGGGGAACGTCCTGTGTGGACAGTGTCACTCCGGGAGACTGCAGTCTCATCAAATGGCATGACGGTGTGCGAACCGCGCTTCCGCAATAATCCGGCCCTCCGCGATTTTCTCTGTGCTGCATATTCTGGGTCTGGCCGACGCATCAGCGGGGACACGCGGAGGACCTCGCTGTACGAACGGCGCGGGGCGACCGGCTCGCCGTTTCGACCCCTGGCGCTGATCGAGAACACCGCTGCGGTTTGACAAGTTCTCGATTGCGGAAGAACATCCCTCCGTTTACAGTTCACGAATCAACCCGCCCGCTTCCTTGCCTCCGCCGACGCCTCCCACCCTCCTGCCGAGGATCGAATCATGATCGCTTTTCCACGGGTCCGGCAACGCGCCCTGGTGTTCTGCACCCTACTGGCCGTCGCCATGACCGGCTTCGCGTTGGCCCAGAAACCAGCGGCGAAACCGCAGGAGGAGTTATTCCTCGATCCGATCAACGTCACTCCGCCGCACTTCTCGACCGACAAGAGCGTCAAGCTCGACTACGACATCGTCTATGTCCGCTCGCCGCGCAAGGGCGACAAGGGCCACACCCTCTGGACGGAGATTGCGCATCCCGCCTTGATGGACTCGGGCGCCGACCTGATGCTGCTGCATCCCGACGGCAAGGAAGAACGGCTCGTGGCCGGCGGCGAGGACAGTTCCGTCACCGATCCGTTCGTCAGCTTCGATGGCGAGTGGGTCTACTACTCCCACATTCGCGGCCTCAAGGGGACAAGCCAGCATGGACAGCCGCCGTTCCAGGGCGCCGACATCTACAAGATCCACGTCAAGTCGCGCAAGATCGTTCGGCTCACCCGGCAAGAGTTCACGCCCAACACCGGCGCCGCCGACTGGTCGAGCGATTGCCGCAAGAACGAGAAGGACAGGACGCATCTCAACTACGGCGTCCTCAACATGGGGCCATCGCCGCTGCCCGGCGGCAGGATCGTCTTCGTCAGCAATCGCAACGCTTTTCGACCCCCGAAGCACCCCTCGCCCTGTCTGCAGCTGTTCGTCATGGACGACGATGGCGCCAACGTCGAGTGCATCGGCCATCTCAACCTCGGCATGGCCCTGCATCCCGTCGTGCTGGCCGATGGGCGGATCGTCTTCAGTTCGCTCGAATCGCAGGGCTTGCGCAGTTCCATCATGTGGGGCCTGTGGAGCATCCGCCCCGACGGCACCAACTGGGGTCCGGTCATCAGTGCCTTCCTGCCCGGCGAAGGAGCGCCGAACGCCTTCCACTTCCAGACCCAGTTGTCCGACGGCCACATCATCGCCGAGGAGTACTACAACCAGAACAACAGCGGTTTCGGCACCTACATGAAGCTGCCGCCGCTGCCGCCGGAAGGGACCGCGGGCTTCGGTCCGGCCTTCATGAGCGATTCGCGCAACGCCGCCCTCCGTTTTGGCCGGCACGACAACGCCAGGCCCAGCCTGCGCCGCGCGCCCTTCAGCCCCCACGGCATCGAGTCCTTCACTCGCTTCGCGCGCCCGGATGATGGTCCCGCCGATCGCTCGGTTCGAGGACAGAAGGACTCGCCCGCCGTCGGCAAGTTCACCCACCCCAGCGGCGCTCCGGACAACCATCTGCTCACCGTCTGGTCGCCCGGTCCCGCCAACCATCAGTACACTCACTACCCGATGATCGACGGCGGACTCTACCTCATCAAGGGCGGCAAGCCGATCGACGAGCCGGGGCAGATGCTGCTCATCAAGAACGATCCGAATTACAACGAGCAATGGCCTCGCGCTCTCGTCCCCTACAGGCGCATTTACGGCGTCAAGGAGCCAAAACACCTCGCGCCGCTGGCCAACGATGGCAAGCTGTCGAAGCACTTGCCCGAAGGCACTCCCTTCGGCCTGGTCGGCAGTTCGAGCCTGTACAAGCGCGAAAGTTATCCCAACGGCGTGGCCCCGCCCGGCAGCGTCACCGCAACCTGGGCGGGCAAAGCCGACTCGCGCGACGGCTACAACGGACTCGATCCGTTCAACACGTCCGAGAACGGTGCGTCCCTCAACTGGGTCAACCAGGGGGCCGACGCCGGCAAGTACACCAACAGCGACATTCACGCCGTCCGCATCCTGGCCCTGGAGCCGACGACCGATCGCAATCGCGGCCCCAAGTCCGGCCGGCTCTTCTACAGCCACGCTCAGGAGCGGCTGCGCATCCTCGGCGAGATTCCCGTGCGCAAGTTCGGCAAGGGCGAGCCGGGAGCGTCAGCGACCGGAGGGCAGCCGCCAGCGGCCGGAGGGCAGCCTCTGGACCCCGACGGCAATCCCGATACGAGCTTCCTCGCCAAGATCCCCGCCGACACCGCCTTCACCTTTCAGACCATCGATAAAGAGGGCATGGTGCTGAACATGGCCCAGACCTGGCATCAGTTGCGGCCCGGCGAGATCCGCAACGATTGCGGCGGCTGTCACGCTCACAGCCAGAAGCCGACCGAGTTCAAGGACACCGCCGCCGCCCGGCCCGATTACGAGGTGTTCGACCTGACGAAGCAGACGCCGCTTCTGACACACAAGGGACTTCGCTACGAGAAAAGCGTCAAGAACGTCGAGTATTTCCGCGACGTCAAGCCGATCCTCGATCGCAGTTGTGTCGCCTGTCACACGAGCAAATCGGAGAAGCCGGCCGGCAATCTGGTCCTCGACGACGATCGGCCGATGAACGCCTCCTACATCGGCCGCGTTCCCGGCACCTACTATCGGCTGGCGATGGACGGCGAGGCGAAGTTCGGCCACAAGCCGGTTATCCACAACGGCCAGTGGCGGCAGGCCAACGCTTCACGCTATGTCCGCAAGTTCCAGTCGCGCCGCAGTCTGCTCGTCTGGAAGGTGCATGGCCGGCGGACCGATGGCTGGACCAACGACGACTTCCCGACCGAGACGAGTTCCGGCGACGCCGCCACGCTTAAGTGGAAGGGCCAGCCGGTGGCCAACA